>JAHFQD010000127.1 GCA_023266455.1 Candidatus Muproteobacteria bacterium | reverse complement strand
TGACCGAAGAAGCGGCGCACGAAAAAGGCGCCACCGAAGCGGAAAAAGCCAAGAAACTTTTCATGGATAACCTGGATGTCGACGACGACATCGCCAGCGTATTGGTGCAGGAAGGTTTCAGCAATCTTGAAGAAATCGCCTATGTCCCCAAACAGGAGCTCCTCGCGGTCGAAGCGTTCGACGACGACCTTGTCGAAGAATTGCGCAATCGTTCACGCGACGTGTTATTGACCCGCGCTATCGCGCAGGAGGAAAAATTGTCTCTAGCGGAACCGGAAAAAGATTTAGTCGAAATGCCTGGCATGGACGAACATACCGCACGTTTGCTCGCTTCGGCGGGTATCAAGACGCGCGAAGAGCTTGCTGAGCAAGCGGTGGACGATCTGCTGGCGATAGAAGGTATTAACGAGGAACGCGCGAAGCAGTTGATCATGACCGCTCGCGAAATTTGGTTCCAGCAGGAGAGCAAGTAAGCTGACAATGGCCGAAACAACGATCAAAAGCTTTTCCGATCAAATTGGCGTTCCGCCCGAGATCCTCGTGCGGCAACTCAGCGCCGCCGGTGTTCAAGGCAAATTGCCTTCCGACTCGTTAACCGACGAAGAGAAAGAAGCGCTGTTCCGTTATCTGCGCGCGGCGCACGGCACTGGCGAAGATCGTAAGAAGATTACGCTCAAACGTAAATCCACAACGCAAGCGGTGCAGAGTTCGCGTACCGGCGGTACGCGTACGGTGCAAGTCGAAGTGCGCAAGAAGCGCACGTTCGTAAAACGCACCGAGATCGAACAAGAAGCCGATCCGTTGGCCGAAGAGGAAGTGGTCGAAGAATTGGTGCCGGAACTCGAACTTGCGGAAATGACGGTGGAAGCACCGGCGCCCGCGCCGGTACTGGAAGTCGTGGCGGCGCCGGTTCCAGCGCCCGCACCGATTGCCGAACCCGTGGTCGAGAAACCTGCCGAGCCGGAAAAAGAAGTTAAGAAACCGGCCGTCGAAGAAAAGAAAGAAGAGAAGCGTCCGAGTAAGGATTGGGATCGAAAAGATAAGGGTAATAAGTTTTCCGATCGCGAACGCTCCGAACTGCATCTCGCTGCTGGCAAGAAGGTCAAACACAAATCGCGGCCGATGGGTAAAAAAACCGTCGTCACCAGCGCTACGGGCCAACACGGTTTCGAAAGACCGACGGCGCCGATCGTACACGAAGTCGCGTTACCCGAGACCATCACGGTCGCGGAATTGGCGCAGAAAATGTCGATCAAGGCCGCTGAAGTCATCAAGGCATTGATGAAACTCGGCAGCATGGTGACGATCAATCAAGTACTTGATCGCGATACCGCGGTTGTCGTCGTCGAAGAAATGGGGCACACCGTTAAGGAAGCGCAACCGGAAAGTCCGGAAGCGTTGCTGGCGGCGGAGAATGCCGCCGAGGAACCAGCCGATCCGCGTCCTCCGGTCGTGACCGTCATGGGTCACGTCGATCACGGCAAGACGTCGTTGCTCGATTACATTCGTAAAGCCAAAGTCGCAGCGGGCGAAGCGGGCGGCATTACGCAGCATATCGGTGCGTATCATGTTGAGACGCCGAGGGGCGTCGTCACCTTTCTCGATACGCCGGGCCATGAAGCGTTTACCGCCATGCGCGCGCGCGGCGCGAAAGCGACCGACATCGTTATTCTCGTTGTCGCTGCCGATGACGGCGTGATGCCGCAAACCGTGGAAGCGGTGCATCATGCGCGTAACGCCAAGGTGCCTATCGTGGTCGCGGTCAATAAGGTCGACAAACCGGAAGCGCAACCGGATCGCGTGCGTCAAGAACTCACGAAACATGAAGTCGTCGCCGAAGAATGGGGTGGTCAAGAAATTTTCATCAACGTCTCGGCGAAGACGGGACAAGGCATCGATCAGTTGTTGGAATCGCTGCTGTTGCAAGCGGAAGTATTAGAACTGACGGCGCCGAGAACCGGCCCGGCCTCCGGTCTGGTGGTGGAAGCGCGGTTGGACAAAGGTCGCGGTCCGGTGGCGACGGTGCTGGTGCAACGCGGAACGCTTAGAAAGGGCGACGTCATTCTCGTCGGCCGTGAATATGGACGCGTGCGCGCCATGATCGATGAAATCGGACATCCGGTGAAAGAAGCTGGTCCGTCGATTCCTGTCGAAGTGCATGGACTGTCCGGTGTACCGGCGGCCGGCGACGAAGTCGTCGTTGTCGAGAGCGAACGCAAGGCGCGCGAAGTCGCGCTTTACCGTCAAGGTAAGTTTAAAGATGTGCAGCTCGCACAACGTGCGGCGACCAAGCTCTCGAACGTGTTCGAACAGATGCAAGAAGGCGTCGAATCCAAGTCGCTTAATTTGATCATCAAGGCCGACGTGCAAGGTTCGGCCGAAGCGTTGACTGTGGCGTTGGAAAGACTTTCCACGTCGGAAGTGAAAGTCAAAGTCGTGCACACGATGGTCGGCGGCATTACCGAGTCCGACGTCAACTTGGCGGTTGCCTCGCGCGCCGTCATCATCGGCTTCAACGTGCGTGCCGACGCCGCCGCGCGCAAACTCATCGAATCGCACGGCGTCGACGTGCACTATTACAACGTTATTTATGACGCCGTCGATGAAGTGAAGGCGGCCATGGGCGGCATGTTGTCGCCGCAGATCAAAGAGCAGTTGCTCGGCCTGGCTCAAGTGCGCGACGTTTTCCGTTCGCCGAAACTCGGCGCGGTCGCTGGTTGCGTTGTCACCGAAGGCGTGGTGCGGCGCAATCGTCCGATCCGCGTACTGCGCGAGAACGTGGTCATCTTCGAAGGCGAGCTTGAATCGCTGCGTCGTTTCAAAGACGACGTCAACGAGGTCAAATCGGGAACCGAATGCGGCATCGCCGTGAAGAATTACAACGACGTCCAAGTCGGCGATCAGATTGAAGTCTACGAAAAAGTCGAGGTTGCCAGAACGTTGTAACGCTCGAACAACGGCGGCCGTGTAAACGCGGCCGCTCCCCGTTTGACGTTTTGCCGTGTTGTTATGAAGGAATCCAATCGCACTCGCCGCATCGCCGAACTCTTGAAGAGAGAGTTGGCCGTGCTCATTCCGCAATCGGTTCGCGATCCGCATGTCGGCCGCGTAACGCTGACGTATGCCGACGTTTCGCCGGACATGACCAATGCGAAGATTTATTTCACCTTGCTCGGCGATGCGACGCGAGCTAAGAAGACGGAGAAAGCGTTGAATCACGCCGCCGGTTTCTTGCGTCACCAGTTGCATGAGCGCGTGGTGCTGCGCAGCGTGCCGCAACTTCGTTTTCATTACGACGAATCGGTCGAACGCGGCGCGCGCTTGACTAGCTTGATCAACAAAGCAATCGCGCAAGACACGTCGAAAGACAAAAAGTAATTATTCGTTGAATCGCTCAAGATCGCCGCGCGCGGCGCTTATCGCAGTTAGGTGATGGTTGAACATGAAGCGAAAGAAAAACAGTCTTGATATCCATGGCGTGCTATTGCTCGACAAGCCCGTGGGATTTACCTCGAACGACGCGTTGCAGAAAGCCAAGAATTTATTGAACGCTAGCAAAGGCGGGCATACCGGCAGTCTCGATCCCATCGCCACCGGCTTGTTGCCGTTATGCTTCGGCGACGCCACGCGGCTGTCGCAGTTTCTGTTAGATGCCGATAAGCGTTACTGGACGGTCTTCCGTCTCGGCGCCGACACCACCACTTACGATTCCGAAGGCACTGTCACGCAGACGCGTCCGGTGAATGTGACGCATGCTGACATGGCGCGCATCCTGGCCGATTTTATGGGCACGATCACGCAGATACCGCCGATGTATTCCGCCATCAAGCGTGGCGGTCAACCGCTTTACAAGCTCGCGCGCGCCGGCCAAGTGGTGGAGCGCGAGCCGCGCGAAATAACGGTTCATGGTTTGAAACTGTTGAATCTGGAAGGCGATCGTCTTGAACTCGAGATCCATTGTTCCAAGGGCACCTATATACGCACCTTGGCGCACGACATCGGTGAGGCGCTGGGTTGTGGCGCGCATGTCATCGAATTGCGCCGTCTATCGGTAGGCGGGCTGTACATCGAGCAGGCGATCACCATGTCGGAGTTGGAAGCCCTGGCGAACCCGGAAGAACGTGCACAAAAGCTTTTGCCGTTGGACGCCGTATTGAGCGGCATTCCGGATATCCATCTAACGCCGCTGGCGGCGCATTATCTGCGTCAGGGGCAACCGGTTTCGCTGCAACATGGGCGTAAACCCGGTTGGGTACGGCTTTACGAGGGCGAAAGCCGGTTTCTCGGTCTTGGGCAGGTCATGGATGACGGCCGTGTAGCGCCCCGTCGGCTGTTGGGAGAAGGAAAAGGTTTTTAATTCTGGGTTGAGATCGAGGGGTTTGCGCAGGTAGAATACGCGCCCTTACGGACGACCCGCATACTCTAGAGATATAGGTTGGCAATGGCTTTTACCACAGAAAAGAAGTCCCTAGTCGTGAACGACAACAAGCGTCATCAGGGCGACACCGGTTCACCGGAAGTCCAAGTGGCGTTGTTATCCGCACATATTGAAGAACTCGCTTCGCACTTCCAGAGTCACCCGAAAGACCATCATTCGCGTATGGGTCTTTTGAAAATGGTGAACAAGCGCCGCAAGCTTCTTGAGTATCTCAAGAACAATGACAGCGAGCGTTACCGGGCGTTAATCGAACGTCTGGGTCTGCGTAAGTAAGCGAAACGAGGAATTTCAATTGGCAAAAGTTACAAAGACGATCCAGTACGGCAAACACACGCTTACCCTGGAAACGGGTGAAATCGCGCGTCAAGCATCCGGCGCTTGCATGGCAAGCATCGGTGACACCGTTGTATTAGCGACGGTGGTGGCCGCGAAAGAAGCGAAGCCGGGGCAAGATTTTTTCCCGCTCACGGTCGATTACCAAGAACGCACCTATGCCGCGGGTCGTATTCCCGGTGGCTTCTTCAAGCGTGAAGGTCGTCCGACGGAAAAAGAAATTTTAACCTGTCGCCTTATCGATCGTCCGGTCCGGCCGTTGTTCCCGGAAGGCTTTGCCAACGAAGTGCAAGTTGTCGCTACGGTGATGTCGGTGGATCCAGAGATCGATCCCGATATCGTCGCCATGATCGGCGCCAATGCCGCGTTAGTGTTGTCCGGCGTGCCGTTTAACGGACCCGTCGGTGCCGCGCGCGTGGGATATCGCGACGGCGAATTTTTGCTCAACCCTACCAAGAAAGATTTAGAGACATCGCAACTCGATCTCATCGTCGCCGGCACGCAGAACGCGGTGCTGATGGTTGAATCGGAAGCGAAAGAGTTGCCGGAAGACGTGATGTTGGCCTCGGTGATGTTCGGCCACGAACAAATGCAATCCGTTATCCGCACTATCAACGAACTGGCGCGCGCCGCCGGCGCGAAGAAGTGGGAATGGAAACCGGCGGCGGAGAACAGCACGCTCAAAGGTCAAGTTGAATCCGCGTTCAACGCGGCGATCAACGAGGCGTATCAAATTGCTGAGAAGGGCGCGCGTCAAACGCGGCTCGGCGAAATTCGCAATCAATCGACGGCCAAATTCGCTCCGGAAGGTTCGGAAGCAGGATTGGACGAAAAAGTTCTCAAAGTTATCGGCGATATCGAATATCGCACCGTGCGTGACCGCATCTTGTCGGGTCAACCGCGCATCGACGGTCGTACCACTCGCGTGGTGCGTCCGATCACGGTTCGCACCGGTGTGTTGCCGCGTGCTCACGGTTCGGTGTTGTTCACCCGTGGCGAAACGCAAGCAATCGTCGCTGCGACGCTCGGCACCGCGCGCGACGTGCAAATCATCGACGCGCTCGAAGGCGAACGCAAAGAGCCGTTCATGCTGCATTACAACTTCCCGCCGTACTCGGTGGGCGAAGTCGGCCGCCTGACCGGCCCGAAGCGCCGCGAAATCGGCCACGGACGTCTGGCGCGCCGCGCCGTCGAAGCCGTGTTGCCGGATATGAAAACCTATCCGTATGTGTTGCGCGTCGTCTCCGAAATTACAGAATCGAACGGCTCCAGCTCGATGGCCTCGGTTTGCGGTGCGTCGCTGT
>JAHFQD010000126.1 GCA_023266455.1 Candidatus Muproteobacteria bacterium | reverse complement strand
TCAACAATGCGGATATAAACCTCATTACCAGCTCCTCGCGAAGTATGGAATTAAAATTAGCACAGAACGTCGGGGTTATCAGACCTGCAGCCGTTCCAACAGGCGAGAATGAATATTTTCGAAGCCGCCGTTGCTCATAATCAAGACGTGATCCTGCGGTTTTAGGTCGCCTTTTAGCGCCTCCAAAATCGCGTCCACCGTCGGAAACACCCGGCCATATCCTTTAAGGGTCGACGTCACACGCTCCACGTTCCAATTGATGTTGGTCGGCTTCAGCATTAACACCTGATCCGCCAGCGCCAAACTGCCCGCGAGCGTGTCGCGATGTACACCCATCCGCATGGTGTTCGACCGTAGTTCCAATACCGCCAAGATACGCGCGTTACCGACATGCGCGCGCAAAGCCGACAACGTGGTGGCGATGGCGGTCGGATGATGCGCGAAATCGTCATAGACCGTAACGCCGTTGACCACACCGCGCACCTCCAGCCGGCGCTTAATAGAACGGAAACTCGCCAATGCTTCGATCGCTTTCGCCGGTTCCACGCCCGCATGATGCGCGGCGGCGATCGCGGCCAAGCCGTTATGCATGCTGTGGGCGCCGATCAATTGCCAGTCGACATCGCCTTGTTCGCGTTCGTTCAATAGCACGCGAAAACGCGAGCCGTCGGGTTTTAAGGGTTGTGCAGTCCAGCCGTTTTTACCGGCGAAATAATCGACGGACGACCAGCAGCCCATCTCCAATACATCAGCGAGCGCCTTGTCTTGTCCATTCACGATCAATTTGCCGCGGCGAGGAATCGTACGCACGAAATGATGAAACTGGCGCTGGATATCTTTGAGGTCCGAAAAAATATCGGCGTGGTCGAATTCAAGATTATTAAGAATCGCCGTACGCGGACGGTAGTGCAGAAATTTCGAACGCTTGTCGAAAAATGCGGTGTCGTATTCGTCCGCTTCGATCACGAACAACGGCGATTTACCGAGCCGCGCGGACACCGCGAAATTCTCCGGCACGCCGCCGATGATAAACCCCGGCTGCTTGCCGGCATGATCGAGAATCCACGCCAGCAAACTGGAGGTCGTGGTTTTACCGTGCGTACCGGCGACGGCGAGCACCCAGCGATCGCGCAATACGTTGTCGGCGATCCATTGCGCCCCCGAGGTGTACGAAACGCCGCTATCAAGCACCGCTTCCACCAATTTATTCCCGCGCGATAAGGCATTGCCGATAACCACCAGGTCGGGCTTGGAATCGAGATGCGAGGGTTCATAGCCTTCCAACAGCGTAATGCCCTGCGCCTCAAGTTGAGTGCTCATCGGCGGATAAACTTTTTGATCCGAACCGGTAACGGTGTGGCCGAGATCGCGCGCCAACAACGCCACGCCAGCCATGAAAGTTCCGCCAATTCCGAGAATATGAATGTGCATAGCGTCTTTGAATTATGTTTGAGGCATTACGAGAAACGGTGCCGTTGCCAACAGCGAAACGAAAAAATACGTTCCTGCCGCCATGACACCGGATAAATAAGACACGCCGAACGCATGCCGCAATACCCAACCATAGACCGCGAACAGCCATGCCACGGAGAGCAACCACGGGTAGGCTGACGGCACATCGTCGGGTAACAGGGCCGCGACGGCCAACGTCAGAAGGGATAGCAACGCGCCGGTACCGGCGAGCGCGATTAAGGTTTGGCGTGCCCGAATCTGGAATCCGCGATAATTCAGCACCCCATGCACGAGCGCGATCAGTAAGAAGGTGTCGACCGCCGCCGCTTGGAACGCATTCAGCGACGGTACGTTCGCGGCCGCGGTGGCGACATCCGCAGCGTAATAAACCATCAACGCGAAGACGGTCAATGACGTGGAAACAGGCAAGTCTTGAGGGTTTGCCCGCAACAAGCAAATATTAATTAACGTCAGTGGCCACATAGCGGGTTGGTTTTCTATCGCCGTCGATGTAAAACGCACGGCTCGCTTTCGAATCTCTCAGCAACTATAAACTAAAAATCTCGGTTTCGTATTTAAAATCCATTGTCTTTCCGACATCCGCATAGAATTGGACGCCATGCCGAACCCTGTAATAACCGCCGACGCCGAATTGCATACGTTGTGTGCGCATCTCGCACATGCGCCGTGGATCGCACTCGACACCGAGTTCATGCGCGAACGCACGTACCGCGCACGCTTATGTTTAATTCAAGTCGCGACCCCCGACTGCATCGCTTGCATCGATACGCTAGCGCCGATGGATTTGTCGCCGCTGCTCGATACGTTATACCGACCCACGACCGTGAAAGTGCTGCACGCCGCGCGTCAGGATTTCGAAGTGCTCGCCGATCTGCGCGGACTGCCGCCGCAACCGCTCTTCGATACGCAAATCGCCGCGGCGCTGCTCGGCTACGACAACCAAATCGGTTACGGTCCGCTGGTCGAAGCGCTGCTCGGCCACAAGTTACTGAAACTGGAAGCGCGCACCGATTGGTCGAGACGACCGCTGTCACCGGCGCAATTGGAATACGCCGAAGACGACGTGCGCTATCTGCGCGACGTCTATCGCGTTCTCACCGAACGGCTACAAGCCGTCGGTCGCGCCGACTGGTTCGCGGAGGAATGCGCGGCACTGACCGATCCAGCGCTTTATCGCACGGACCCCGCCGAAGCGTGGCGCCGATTAAATGCCGGCGCGATGTTAGCGCCGGCGCAGCAAACTACACTGGTGGCGCTCGCCGAATGGCGCGAACACGAAGCGCAATCGCGCGATTTGCCACGCGGTTGGGTTGTGCCCGACAACGCGCTGGTGGAAATCGCGCGCCGCACACCGAACTCGATGGAAACGCTGGCGGAAATCACCGAACTCAAACCACCTATGGTGCGTCGCGAAGGCGAGGCGATTTTGCAATTGCTCGGGCAAGCACGGCCACAACCAGAACAACCGTACTGGGAAAAGCACGATCGGCTCGATGGTCCGCAGATGGATCTCATCAAAAAATTAAGCCAGGTGGTGCAGCAGCGCGCGCAAACGGCGCAGATTAATCCGACGCTGATCGCACCGCGCCGAGAACTCACGCGCTTAGTGCGGGGCGATGCCGATTGCGCGTTGTTGCGCGGATGGCGGCGACGATTTATCGGCGAAGAATTATTGGCGCTATGCGCTCACTAAAAAGATTTTTCCGCCGCTATGAAATCGCGCTCGCGTTTTTAGTGGTACTAGGCGGACTGGCGATTATTCTTTTTGGTTCGCCGTCGCCAAGCACCACCTGCCTCAACGGCGATATGCGCTGGCGCTACGCGGCGCAAGTGCCGCCGGCTATCGCCGAGGTTTATCTGGATGCAGAGCGAATCAACGTCGGTTTAGGCGCGGCCGCGATCGGCGGCTGGGACGGATTGGGCGATGCGCTCGCCGTCGGTGGGCGCGTGTTCGTGCGACATACCAATCGGCGCTCGCCGAAATATTACGAACTCACCAGCAATCGTTACTTCCAGAGCAACGCCTTTGTCTACGTCCCGGCAGCACGTCTCGCGGAGGCTTATTACAACGTTGGCGCGGCGACCTCGCTGGATCGATTGCTGACGTCGTTGTTGCACGAATACCCCGGCGGCATCATTGCCGCGGGCGCGTTGCGTTTTGCGTCGATGCGTACGATCGCCATGGCCGCCCCCGCCATTTCAGGCAAAGCGGTAATGTTTAACACGACCGGGTATTACACCCGCCCGATGGAAAATCTAAAAAACGCTTGGGGATATGTGGTGCTGATCACCGCGCCGAACGACGCACGCTTAGCATCGATACTACCGCCGCTGGCCGCGCGCACGGCGCCGTCGGGACATGCGCTGGTGTTGCAGTTACCGGATGCCCCGGACGCGGGTGCAACATCTTCCTTGGAAAACACCGTCGCTGTCGGACAACTCCTAAAAGATTCCACCGCGACGGAAGGGCAGCTGGCGATTTACCCGATCGAACGCATCGTCGAATGCGACGACGCGAAAACCTCGCTCAACGCGCTACCGCGTTAAGGTCCGCGTTCGGCAGCAACACGTACAGGCGGCCGCGTTGTTTCATGCGGCCGGCGAGCTCTTCCGCGCGATCACCGAAGCCAAAAAACATATCGGCGCGCACCGGTCCTTTTATAGCGCCGCCCGTGTCCTGCGCGAAAACCAAACGTCGGTAGGGGGTCGCGGCTTCGTCCGGCAAGGTCGTTTCCAACCACACCGGCAGCCCGAGTGTCACGAAACTCGGATCCACCGCGATCGCGCGCTCCGCGATCAGCGGCACTTTCAATGCACCCAAGGGGCCGGCGATGCCGGATTCGCGCTCTTCGAAAAAGATATAACTCGGATTGGTATTGAGCATGGCGTTGGCTTTGTCCGGATTCGCCGCGAACCAGGCGCGCATGCTTTGCATCGAAACGTCTTCGAGTTTCATCACGCCCTCGTCGACCAACCGTCGACCAACCGAGCGATAGGGATGACCGTTCTGATCCACGTATCCCAAATAAACGATTTTCCCGTCCGGCAACTCAACGCGTCCCGATCCTTGCACGTGCAGAAAAAACAATGCGATCGGATCATCGACCCAAGCGAGCGGCTGTGACGGCATACGCTTACCGTTTTCGATTTGCGTGCGCGAGTAATACGGCACTACGCGTTTGCCATCGACGCGGCCGCGCAATCGTTTACCTTTGAGTTCGGGATAAACCTCGCCAAGATCGATCGTCAGTAGATCATCCGGACGGGCGTAAATTGGATAACGAAAACGCTCGGTGCGAAAGCGGCTGCCACGCAACAACGGTTCGTAATAACCCGTCACCAACCCGTCGGTAGCACCCTCGTCGCCGTAAAGAACGTGCGGTGTGAAATGACTCTCGAAGAAAGCGCGTGCGACGGCGTCGTCAGGATCGATTATCGACGCGGCGTCGGCGCAGATAATTTTCCAAACCGGCTCGCGCGTCGCTAAGGCTTTGCAACTTTGCTGCAGCGCCGGCCAGGCCTGTGCGGGATGTTCGTCTTGCCAACCGGTTAATCGATACCACGGCACCGCCTCGCCGACACCGGGAGGCGGTACGTGTACACACGATCCGAGAAACATGGCGGCGGCGAGAACCGCCGCGCGCCCGATATTGCGCATCACGCCGTCAGCCGCCTTGTTCTGCCACTTGTGGCTGCGCACCGGGAATCTCGCCATCGTAGGGCTCGGCGAATCCGCATTCTTTTTGCGGACAAACTTTTTCCGTGCCACGCCGCTTGGTGGTTTTAATGCTCAAAATCGGCCAGTTGCACTTAGGGCACGGCTCGGCGATCGGCGGATTCCAACAAGCGTATTTGCAATCGGGATAGCGCGCGCAGGAATAAAAAATCTTGCCGTAACGCGACTTGCGCTGCAACAACGTGCTCTGTTTGCATTCGGGACATTGCACGCCCGTGTCACGCGGTTTCTCGAGCGGCTCCATGTGTTTGCAATTCGGATAGTTCGAGCAACCGATGAACTTGCCGTAGCGCCCACGCTTGATCACCAAATTCGAATTGCACTTGGGACACAGTCGCCCTTCGACAATCTGCGGACCGGTCGGGGCACTCGCGTCTTCGTCGGCGTTGCGTGTGTAGTCGCAATCCGGATAACCCGTACAACCGATGAAGTAGCCGTTGCGACCGAGACGCTTGGCCAATTGTTTGCTGCACTTCGGGCAATTCTCTTGCAGCATCTCGACGCCGGGGCGTTCGACCGATTCCTTCTCTTTCACTTGGGTCTTGAACGCATCCCAAAATTCTTTCAGCACCGGCTTCCAGGTTTTTTCGCCGCGCGAGATCGCGTCGAGATCGTCTTCCATACGCGCAGTGAAGTCGTAATCGACGTAACGCTGGAAATGTTCCGACAAGAATTTATTCACCACGCGACCGACGTCGGTCGGAATAAACCGGCGTTTGTCGAGAATCACATACTCGCGACTTTCGAGCGTAGAGATAATGGAGGCATACGTCGACGGACGTCCGATGCCGTGCTCTTCCAAGGCCTTGACCAAACTCGCTTCCGAATAGCGCGGCGGCGGCTCGGTGAAGTGTTGTTCTTTGCGCAGTAGCGTCAAATCGACGATCTGATCTTTTTCGAGCGGCGG
>JAHFQD010000473.1 GCA_023266455.1 Candidatus Muproteobacteria bacterium | reverse complement strand
AATCATGTACGCGCCGCCATCGCCGATACTGAATCGACTATGACCTCGCGTGTTCCGTTCCGCACGCGATTGTTGCGTTACTTGACGACCTTCGCCGCCATCGCTGCGCTCGGCATCGGCGCCTTGGTGTGGGGACGTTGGAAATGAGTCTCATCAATAACATGCTGAAGGATCTGGAGGCGCGCGAGAAAGCGGTCGATGCGCCCGCGGCACGAGCGGCGCATGAAGGTTTGCACGCGGTGCATGTAGGCCAATCGTCTTCACGCAGCCCGTTAGTATTAGGTGGATTAATTGCCTTGTTATTAGGCGCCGCCGGCGTTTATCTCTATTACGAATGGGCGATAAGCCCGGCGCCCGTCGTCGTCGCACGGACGCCCGCGCCGCCGGTTGCTAGCGCCCCGGTCAAACAACCGCCCTTGGTCGATGTGGCGGTATCGCCGCCACAGAACGTCGTTGCGGCCGCGCCGGTCGCGACACCGGAACCCGTCGCTAAGTCGGAACCACCGCAATCCATCGCGACACCGACTCCTGAAGCGCCGCCGCCAGCACCTAAACCGACACCCGTCGCGGTTGTGACGCCGTCGCCCGCTGCACCGGTATCGGCAGTTGTGAAAGCACCGCCGGCACAAATTGAACGGCCGGCCGTCGTCGCCAAAGCGAAACCGCAACCGCAACCGCAACCGAAAACCGAAGCCATCAAAGAGGCTCGTGAGTCTTCCGGCACGGTGGAAAAACGCACGATCCCGGTGAACCTGCAGGATCAAGCCGAGACTTATTATCGCGAAGCCGCGCAGTACGTTTCGCAAGGCCGGGCGCAAGACGCTCGCGTCACGCTCATCGCCGCGCTCACGGCCTATCCGTCGCACATCGCCGCGCGCGAACTCGCCGCCGCGGTGTCGATGCAGACCGGCCGCTTGCGCGAAGCGCAAGACAGTCTCGCGCAAGGATTAAAACTGTCGCCGAATCATCTGCCGTTCTCGCTGCTACTCGCGCGCGTTTTCATCGAACAAGGCGCCGATGGCCAAGCGATCGCCACGCTCGAAGCCGCGCAAAGTGCCGGCGCCAGTAATGCTGATTACTATTCGTTACTCGCGGCGTTGTACCAACGCACGAGTCGCTACCCCGACGCGGTAAAGGCGTATCGCGAGACCATCGCCCTGCGCGCGCAAGACGGCCGCGCTTGGTTGGGATTGGGAATTTCTTTAGAAGCGGTTCAAGACAACGCCGGCGCGGGTGAGGCGTATACGCGGGCGTTGCAGTTAGGAAATCTTGATGTGACGTTGACGAAGTACGCGCAACAGAGATTGGCGATAGTTAAGCGGTAAGGTGGGCGTAGCCCACGCGTCGTTATAATTACCCGCCATGTGTGGGCTACGCCCACCCTGCATTCGCTGATCGATGCGAATCAGATATCAAGCTCTAGCCACAACCCAAACGCTAATCCTCCCAGCGCCGGCTTTCCGCAAAACTTTCGCAACCGCATTAACCGTCTGCCCGCTGGTCATCACGTCGTCGACGATCGCCACATGTTCACCGTTAAGTTCAGCTTCCGCCGCAAACGCATTGCGCACATTGCGCGCCCGCTGCGCTAGCGGTAGCTCGGTCTGCGTCGCGGTCGCGCGGACACGTTCGGCGAGGTTCGTCGCTAGGGGAATAACGAGCTCGCGTCCAACGACGCGCGCGATTTCGAGGGATTGGTTGTAGCCGCGTTGACGAAGACGCGAACGGTGCAGCGGCACGGGAACGATTATTTGAGGTTTCGCGCTCTCGGTGGGAAGACATTCGATCAGCAATTTCCCCAACGGTCGCGCGAGTTCTATTCGTTGGTGATATTTCAGATTAAGGATTAAACGATCGACCGGCGCCGCATAGCGCAGGGCAGCGTATGCGTGGTCGAAGACCGGCGGTTTTTGTTGGCAGGCGCCGCAAATAGCGGGGCTTATCGCACGCGGTAGTGGAGCGGCACAACGCTGACAGCTGCCGGTCAGCCAAGGTAAATCGGT
>JAHFQD010000125.1 GCA_023266455.1 Candidatus Muproteobacteria bacterium | reverse complement strand
CGAGTTGCACGTGGCGCCGCACGGCGCACTGTTTCAAACCGACGGATCGCGTTTGGCGCTCGCGCCAGCAATCGCCGCCGAAGCGGCGGGGATCAAAAAATTACTCGGTCTGAATTTCATGAAGCTCACGCCGCGAGAAACTTTTTCGTGCCAACGGCCATTGCGCGGATGGAACAGTGCCAGCTTAGCGGAGACCGCGACGTTTATTCGCGAATACCAGCAGTTCGCGCCGGCAAGCACGGGTAATGACGGCGATACCTCGTTGTACGTACGGCTCGCGCGACAACATCTACACGCGGTGCTCGACGACATCCTGTATCGCGCGCAGCGTCTGTCCAATTTCTCCGAGACATCGAATGCACCGCGCGTCGACGCGTTATCGGCGTCGGATCAACTCATCCAGCAGCAATCGAGCGATCTGTCGCGCGTGTTGGAGCCGTTGTTATGGACGCTGCGGATGTACCAACAACTCGGTTACGACGCGAGCCACGCGCGTATCGTTCAATGTGCGCGCAATCACGCGGGGCAGGGATTGCGCACGATACAAGATCTGGCCGACGCCAGCCGCCTATACGAACCCGATGTCGAACTCGCTGGCGGTGCGGAAGACGTGCCGCGTCGGATTTTTTCCGTCGGCGGCGCGCCGCAAGCCAAAGAATATCTCGATCGACAATTGCAGCGCAGTCAAATCCTGGCGAGTCATGCGGAACCCTTCGTAACGTTGTTGAAAAACACCGAAGGCGTGAGCGACGCGCAACTCAACGACGGCACGCTTAACTGGGAAGCTACGATCCAAGAGTTGAATCGATTTATTAATTTCAAAGAACCCAGCGGCCAGGTCGGAAGATTAAATGACTTCTTCCTCAAACAAGTTGTTCCGTTAACCACCGATAACTGCGAAGAAACCCTGGGCACCTATGTTGGCGACGCCTATGGCGGCGACCTGTTCTCGCGTCGACGATGGCGTCTGGTGCAACAGGCGCAACTGCATTGCGGCGATCGCGGGCGCGCCTTGGCGTACGGTCAGTATCAAAACGTCGAACGTCAATTCGCCACCGACTTGGCTGGACATTTTCCTTTCGGTCCATTGGACACAAGCGAAGCGCCGCTGGCGGCTACGCGAAGTTTCTTCGCGTCTTACGCCAAACAGCGTGACACCTTGCGCGTGAAAATCGCCAGCCTAAAAGGCGATGAATGGCGCGACGTGGTCGCTTTTATCGCGCAGTTGGATGACACCGCGGCGTTTCTCAACGCCGGTGTCGTCAGCGATCCGGTTCAGCCATTGCGTCTCAAAGTCGAATTCCGCGCGCCGCCACAGGAGTCTCCCGGAGCAGAAAACGTTTTGAACTGGCGCTTGATCGCCAACGGACAGACCGCGGGCCATCCGAATGGAAAGACCGAGATCGATTGGCAAGTCGGACAACCGCTTTCGTTGGAATTGCGCTGGGCGGATCTAGCCAAGAGCGCGCCATTACTCGATCCCGCGCAGCCAGACATGCGTGTCGACGGAAACGTGGCGTCTTTCAATGAACGCCAAAGTTCATGGTCGTTGCTGAAATTTTTGCGCCGGCACGCCGCGCGCGCGGACGTCAACGATCCTTCTGCCGTCATTCTCGAATTCCGCGTACCGACGCGCGAGAAAACGGCAGAGGCGGTGACAACCGAAACCCGTTTATATCTGAAGATGAAAATCATCGGCGTCGATCCGAAGACCCAAGCACCGGTGACGCTAAAAATACCGCGGCAGTTTCCGTCTCACGCGCCAAGTTGGTAGAGGCACTATGCAAACAGAACTAGAAAACGACACACAACGTTATTTCTCTGAGCACTGCGGCGTCACGTTCGACGCGTTGCTGGCGCCAATCAACGCCGAGCGGCCCGGCGGGGAGAGTTTACGCAGCAACGGCGTCTATCGTTCCATCCAAGAAGCGCGCCGACAAGACGATCCGACGTTGCCGATGGGTCCGTGGGAACACGAATTGAAGCGCGCCGATTGGAACAAAGTGCGCGACGTAGCAATACAAGCGCTGGCCACGAAGAGCAAAGACTTGCAGTTGGTCGCGTGGTTGCTGGAAGCGGAAATCCACGAACGAGGCTTCCAAGCAATCTCGCCCTGTTTGACGTTCATCGACGCGTTATGCCGTCGTTATTGGGAACACTTATATCCACCCATCGACGAGGACATCGAATACCGCACCAACGTCATTCATTGGATTAACGAAAAATTATTGCCAGTGCTGCGATTGGTGCCGTTGACGCATACCTCGCGCGAACAGCGCGAACTCAACTGGGCTGATTGGGAACAAGCGCGGCGCAACGAACAATTGCGATCTTCGAAAAACGGTAACGTGCCGGAAGAAGTCGAAGGTATTTCAACGCTGGAGTTCACCGCCGCGATGGCGGGAACGGCGACGGAGTGGCATGTATCGCTCTATGAACAACTCGAAGCGGCGCTGGCCGCCGTCGGCACGCTGACGAGTACGCTCTCTGAGCGCTGCGGCGACAGCGCGCCCAGTCTGGCCGGCTTATCGGGTTTGCTCGAGCAAACGCAAATGCTGATCGCGTCGGCGTTGCATAAACGCGGTGTTCAACCGAAAACGACTGAAATCGCACCGACATCCGCCGACGATACTCGATCCGCGGCGACGACAACGCCGACCGTCTTCGGCGACGGCGCTATCTATGATCGTGCGTCGGCCTACGCTCGCTTGACGGAAGTCGCTGAATATTTGATGCGAACCGAACCGCATAGTCCGACGCCGTATTTGCTGCGGCGCGCGATCGCATGGGGAAACCTGAATACGGCAGAGTTGTACCACGAGTTATTCGTCAAATTTGGCGGGCAACTGAGTATTTTCGAATTACTGGGCCTCGTGGATACAAGCGCCAAAGGACCCGATTAGCGCCATGACGCCACTCGCTAACTCCGCATTTTTACGTCCCAGCCGACACGACCTGCGTTTGCTCGAAGCGGCGTTGGGAACAGCGTGCGAGCCGAGCATCGACAAAGCGATTGCAGAACGCACGCGCTGGCGCGGTGCGCTCGGCAACCTGTGGAAGGAATATCAACGACCTGGGCAAGAAAGCGACATTTATCTCGACGTCGCGCGCGTGGCGATACAACTGAGCGATTGGGCGTTGGCGCAGCGGGTGTTGTATGCCGGTTTGTCGAACGACGATGGGAATCCCGAAGCACTTTCCATGCTCGGACTTTGTTGCGCGCACACCGGCCGGATTGGAGACGCGATCGCCGCACTCGAACTCGCTGCGAACAACGAATCGGCATATGCAGCGCAACTTCAATGGCTGAACGATCGATGCCGGCACTGGAAGAACATGCCATGGTATCGCGGTGATATAGCGCGCGATGAAGAACTGGCATTAGAACCGCTGGACGGTTTTCACGCGCAAGCACTGTGGGAACAGTATCGCGACGACGACATCGGCGTGATGACACGCTTGCCCGAGTTGCCGAACGTAGAAGCGACGCGCACCTGGATCACCGAACAAACGGAGGAAGCGGGTCGAGCGATCTACGCGGTGATGCATGGGTTTTGGGGATTCATCGGTGCCGTCAGCGTGCGCCGCCACGAAGACGCGGGTTATTTCTATTTCTGGATTGGAACAGATTTTCAACGCCGCGGCTTCGGTCGTCGCAGCGCGCGTCTGTTGTTTTCGCAAGCGCGAGCCATGGGACTGCGAGAAATATTCACGTCCGTTTATCTCCACAACGCGCGTTCGCGTCGCGCCTTAGCGGCGCTCGGCTTCGACGCACTGCCGACGCGTGGACGATTTCCCGACGACGATCTGCTTTTTTTGCGTCATGCGCTTTCGAATGAACGGCCGATCAACGACGGCTGCACGATAGAACGACTGCGTGAACTGTTGGCGCGGATCGATTCGCCGATCCAGTTAGAAGACCTGATCATCACAGAAAGGAATTGGATATGAGCGGGGCCGCCAAAAAACGCAAAGCCAAGGCCTATCCCCCGGCGCCTAAAAGCGCACCCGTGAAGCGCATGAAGTTTAGCGATATGGACGAGCCAGAGTTGCCGACGTTGGGTTACAAGCAATATGCGATCGCGGGGCCTGCGGGCTGGACCACGTTACAAAAAGAAACCTTCTTCGCTCCCATACGACCGGCGATGGCGAGAGTGACGCTCAGCTATTCGCACGGCGGTAAAAGCGCGACTAAAGAATTCGATTTGAATTATCGAGAGTGGTCTAAGAAAAAACCGTCGCAAGTGAAGCTTAATCCCTTTTATAAGATGGACGGGGTTGGCCACATTTACTACGCCAAAGACAGCGCCAAATATAAAGCCGCGAAGAAAAAGAAAACGGCGCTGGACGATGTGCCAACAAAAGAACAGCCGGCCTATGCGCAAGACCTGTTGCGCGTGATGAAGGGCACAGCGCACTCAAAAGGACTGACATCCGCGCACGTCGACAACGCTTTATTGGGTGGATCGCTGATCATGACGTCCGAACGCGGACGTCACTTGCTCAACCCCTATAACGCGCATATCGAGCTTTACAAAATCAAACATCGCAAACAGATCGACAAGGCGTCGCGTTCGAAATTAAGCAGCACGTTTCACGACACGACCGGTACTTTCGTCGCCGCGCGCGCAGGCGGCGCTGACACGTCGCGCAAACTGGTCGACGGCACTTATCTGGACAGTTTGATGGACGACAAGGCGATGAAAGACATCTTTAAGAATTACGCCAGCAAGAAACCCAAATATGCGAAGGCCAGTTTCGAAGAGTGGCGTGAAATGAAGGTCAAGAAAATGATGGCGTTGTACCCGGTGAAAAAATAATTTGAAAAGGGGAAACACATGAACAACACACATAAACGTAAATTAAGCGAAGCGCTAGGTCCGATGATGATCGAACCGGAACCAATGCAGTTTCATGTCGTGGGCGCCGATGGAAAGAAATGGTCCAACTTGGCTCGGGACGCCGGCATATCGCGTGCGGCGGCGTACCGCCACTATTACGCGCGCGCGGGGACGGTGCAACACGTCACAACCTTGCATACGCAGGGTGATTTTCTTACCGAGCCAGTTCGAATCGACAACAACACGTTCCAAGTACAAAAACACAACACCTCCACCCGGACCGAAGAAGAAGGCGCGGAATCGTTCGACGCGTTGATCTCGAGATTTGGAACGCGCCGTCAAGGGGCCACCAACGCAATGCGGGTACTGAAAGGTAAACATGAAGATTTTGAACTCATCTCCGAGGGTCCCAATCCCGCCGCGAGAGCGAGAGCAGCGGTAACGTTGGCGGCTGAAATCGGCGTCTCGGAATTCAATCGCGGTGGAAGTTACGCCGTGTTGAACGCAATGAGCGGCCTGTATCTGATGAAGCGGCATGCAATGACCAAAGAAGAATTCGTCGATCCGAAAATCGGTTACCGCGGCGCGGGGAAGGGCGGCGCCGGACGAGTAAGAAAATTAATGGCGAGCGAAAAACCGGAAAACGCGTTACATCTCGATCGTTTAAGAACGATCTACGACAGCCATGCGGTACACAAAAAAGGCAAAGCGTGGAGCGGCAAGGCGAATGACGCGGGATTTCGCATATGGCTCGAGCATAAATCGAAGAAGTGGTTGCAACGGGTTTAACGGACAACGGACGCAAGGAGAGCGACATGGCAAAAGGAAAACAGACACCTATTCATATTCATAAAGCAAAACATTCGACAGCGCATCACGCCAAGCCGGCGATACATAAGAAAAAATACATGCAACCGCAAAGCACCGTCGTGAAAGCGACGAAGTCTGTGGTGCAGAAGTTGGCGGCGAAGAGCGGTAAACCGATCTCTTCCAAACAAGCGACGGCGATTGCAAAGAAAGCAGTAACGGCTGCGCAACGGAAAGCGCGCTTCGCTATTTCGGCGACGAGTCGCTCGGTCGAACCTTCCGGCGTTCCAACCAGTTCTCCGCAACCAGTAGACAAATCTTATAAATCGGGAACGTATCGATTGCATTGGAAAGGAACTCGGACCGGTGGTCCGTCCGGCCCCACATCAGGCAACGAGCCGCATGTCGGAACGCGCGATAAAAAAAAATGGGAACCCGAACATGACGCCGTGCGTAAAGGACTCGGCACGCATCTGAGCGCTAC
>JAHFQD010000472.1 GCA_023266455.1 Candidatus Muproteobacteria bacterium | reverse complement strand
GTCAGAGCCTAAGATGGAAACGCGCAATGCCGAGCGGAATTACACGCCGTCGAGCGCACCGTCGAACAACGATTCGTCCAATATGGTGCAAATAGAAACCCGGCACGAGTCAGCCGGCGAAAAACCCAACTAAACCTCATCGCCACGTCCGGTGCGCCGTAACGCGCACCGGACGATGCGCGATTACCGCGTTTTATTTTTTTTGATCTCTACCAGTAAACCCTGCGCCGCCGCTTCGATCATATCCAGCACGCGTTCGAACCCTTCGGGACCGCCGGCATACGGATCTGGCACCTCGCGTTCGGGAAGCTGGGGCGCGAACTCAAGAAACAACCGAACTTTGTACCGTTGTTCCTCGGGCGCGATGTCGAGCAGGTTCTCGTAGTTTTCATCATCCATCGCCAGCACGTAATCAAATCGTCCGAAGTCGTTCCGCTCGACGGCGCGTCCGCGCAATCCGCTAATGTCGATACCGCGGCGACGTGCCGCTTCTTGCGAGCGCCGATCCGGCGGTGCGCCAACGTGATAAGCGTGCGTGCCAGCTGAGTCGATCTCGATCGACTTTTCCATTCCTTGTTCGAGTACCAATTTGCGGAATACGCCCTCGGCCGTCGGCGAGCGACAGATATTCCCCATGCAAACGAACAAGACGCGGATCATGTGAAATATTTCTGAATGCGTTCGAGATCTTCCGGCGTATCGACGCCAGGGCCGGGCGATTCAACAGTTTCATGTACAACGATGCGTTCGCCGTGCCACAACACGCGCAACTGTTCTAGTTGCTCTACTTCTTCCAACGGACACGACGACCATGTTACGTAGCGATGTACAAATCCAGCGCGGTAAGCATAGATACCGATATGACGCCGCGCTTGTTGGAATGGTTTTTCGTTGCGCGCCATGGCGTCGCGCGGCCAGGGAATCGGCGCGCGGCTGAAATACAAAGCATGGCCTTTTTCATCGACGACTACTTTGACAACGTTCGGATTTATAAACTCGGCGTGATCATGTATTCCGTGGCAAGCCGTCGCGACGACCGCATCCGGCGTAGCCGCGAGCGCTTGCGCCACTTGCTTTATTAACGATGGTGGCATCAACGGTTCATCGCCTTGTAGATTCACGACGATCTCGTCGTCGCCAATACCAGATTTCTTTATCGCTTCGGCCACGCGCTCCGTACCGGAACGATGCTGCACGCTCGTCATACATACTTGAGCGCCAAATCCTTCCGCCTTTTGGCGAATTCGATCGTCGTCGGTCGCGATAATGACGGACTGCGCACCGCATCGCCGCGCGCGCTCGTAGACGTGTTGCACCAACGGTTTACCGGCGATATCGACCAGCGGTTTGCCAGGCAACCGTGTCGAGGCGTAACGCGCAGGAATAATGATATGCATTTACTTCGGTAATTCTTCGTCCGTTAACCGGCGCGCTTCGTCTTCAAGCATCACCGGTATATCGTCGCGAATCGGATACGCGAGACGATCGGCTTTGCAAATTAATTCCGTCTTCTTCTTGTCGTAATGCAACGGTCCCTTACAGGACGGACATACAAGTATATCGAGCAGCTTTCTATCCACGCGTCGTTTCCTTCAAACGTTGCAACAACCATTTGCCAAAATCGGCGTCGACTCGTGCCGCCACTTTAAGATACCAACCGGCGATACCGAGACGCCGACATTTTACCGCATCCTTTTCCGTCATCACGATGTCTCGCTCATCGCCGAACGCCAAATCTTCGACGCGGAACGCGTGGTGATCGGGAAAAGGATGCTCGACGATAGTCAGTCCGAGATCGCGCAAATGCTCGAAAAAGCGCTTGGGATTGCCGATTCCCGCCACAGCGTGCAGAATTTTACCGCGAAACGCCGCCGCGGTTACCGCCGCGTCGGCAACCGTCAGCGAATAGAAACCTTGCTCCACCAAATGCATACGCCGCTCCCCCGCCGCCGGTTCACCCAACGTCACCCGAGCCTCCACCGTTTTCAAACGCGTAACCGGCTCGCG
>JAHFQD010000124.1 GCA_023266455.1 Candidatus Muproteobacteria bacterium | reverse complement strand
TGACGCGGATCGCCCGCCAACCTTTTTCCATGTCCCTTGAGGTAGAATCCGCGCTCGGATTGGATGCCCTGGGTATCGCGGCAGAACAAGAGGAAGCCCGGGCGGCACGACAGTTAACACGAACTCTCACGGATTATTTCACACGCCAGCTTGAGCGTTATGAACGACCTGCATCTGGAAATCAAACAGTTGATCATCGAATCCTTGAACCTCGAAGATCTAACGCCGGCTGATATCGACAGCGACGTATCGCTGTTCGGCGGCGACGGTCTTGGGCTCGATTCTATCGATGCGTTGGAACTCGGCGTGGCGCTGCGTAAGAAATATAAAGTGACGCTCGACGCCGGCGATCCCAACGTCAAAAATTATTTTCGTTCCGTGAATACCCTGGCGCAATGGTTGCAGGAGAAAGCCCATGCATAATGCCGCAGAGAAAATGGGAAGTGTGATGACTGAAGACCAAATCTATGCGCGCCTGAAAGCGATCTTGATGGAGTCGTTCGAGATCGAAGAAAGCCGCATCACGTTGCAGGCGAACCTGTTTCAGGATCTCGACCTCGACAGCATCGATGGTGTCGATTTGGCTATCAAGTTGCAGGAAATGACCGGCAAGCGCATTAAGCCGGAAGAGTTTAAAAGCGTGCGTACCGTGAACGACGTCGTCGTTACGGTGCAACGACTACTCGCGACCTGACGCGGTCCTATGCGTTGGCTCGCGGCGGCGCGGATCGTCCCGCTGGTCGCTTATCCACTGATTGTCTATTTCGCGCTCGACTACATCGAAGCGAAATACCTCGCGTTGCTGCTCCTCGTCGTTCTCGTCGTGCGCTATCGCTCCAAGGCGCGCGTGTTCATGCGTGGCATGGAACACGCGGCATGGATTGGCGCCGCGGTGATGGCGCTGTTTATCGCGGCGGTGTGGTGGAGTAATGACGAATATTTGCTGCGTCTTTATCCGGCGCTGATGGCGACGATGGTGTTGACCGCATTCGCTTACACCTTGCGCCGCCCGCCGAGCATGATCGAACGTTTCGCGCGTTTGCAGCACGACGATTTACCGCCGGAAGCGGTCGCTTACACCCGGCGCGTGACGCAAGTCTGGTGTTTATTTCTTCTCGTTAACGCCGCGATCGCCGCGTACAGCGCCTTGTTTCTGTCGCGCGCGGCCTGGGCGTTCTACTGCGGTTTCCTTTCTTATGTGTTGATGGGCGTATTGTTCGTCGGCGAGTGGTTGTTCCGGCGTTATCGGTACGGCAAGGAAGCGGTGTCGTGACGCCGATCGCGCTCGCGCAAATCATGGCCGCGCAGCGTCCGATGTCTCATCCCGTCGCTTACCGCGGGGACGCGGTGCTGTCTTGGCGCGACTTCCTCGCCTGTGTCGCCGCGAGCGCGGCGGCGTTAGCACGACGGCCCGAGCCAAGTTGGGCGTTGGTTTGTCGCGATGCTTATTATTTCCTCTGCGGTTTGCTGGCGGCATTGCATGCCGGCAAACGCGTGGTGATTCCACCGAACTTCCAACCAGGCACGCTCGAATCGCTGCGCGCGGAAGCCACGGGTTGGTTGATCGACGAAGCGGCGATGGCGCCGGCATCGAACGGTTTGTTGATACCGCAAATGTCCGACTCGCAAGCGGCGCTGGCGGTGCCAATCGCGCGCGACGCGACGATCGACTTATTTACCTCGGGTACGAGTGGCGCGCCGAAACGCGTGCGTAAACAATTCGCGCAACTCGCCGACGAGGTAGAAGCGCTAGAGGTGTGCTGGGGCACTGAACTGAATTCCCTCGCGGTCGTTGGCATGGTTCCGCATCACCATATATACGGTTTGTTGTTTCGATTGCTGTGGCCGTTACATGCCGGCCGACCGTTCGATGTAACGCCGTGTGGTAATCCCAATGAATTGATCGAACGCTTACGCAAGCACGGCCGCGCCGCGGTGATCTCGAGTCCCGCGCAATTGAGTCGTCTGCCGGCATTGACGGATCCCGCCGTATTGAAACCGTATGTCGCGCGCATTTTTTCATCGGGCGGACCGCTGACGGACAAGACGGCGTATGCGTTCATCGAGGCGTTGGGACAGGCGCCGACCGAGGTTTACGGCAGCAGCGAAACCGGCGGTATCGCTTGGCGCGTTCAAGCGAAGACGCCGGACGCGGAAGTCTGGACGCCGTTGCCGATGGTTAACGTGCGTGTGGATGAGGCGGGCGCGTTGCAAGTGTGCTCGCCGTTCGTGGAGTCCGGCGCGTGGTTGACCACTGCCGATGGCGCCGAATTTCTTGGCGACGGACGTTTTCGGCTTCGCGGTCGATTGGATCGCGTGGTGAAGCTGGAAGAGAAGCGTGTTTCGCTCGTCGAGATGGAACAACATCTTTGTCGTCATCCTTGGGTCGCCGAGGCCGGTGTTTTGGTTCTAGAAAGTTCGCGACGTGTCATCGGCGCGGTGTTGGTGTTGAACGATACGGGACGTGCGTGTCTGGCCGACGAGGGCAAGCGCAAACTGACCGACGCGCTGCGCCAAGATCTCGCCCGTTACTATGAGTCGCCACTGTTACCTCGGCACTGGCGTTTCGTCGATGCGTTACCGCGCAGCGATCGCGACAAGGTCACGTCGCAAACGTTGGCGACGCTGTTCCGGATGTCAGAGGAACGCGCGGTGTATCAACCGCAAATCATCAATGAAGTCCACGAAGCGACGTCGGCGCGACTGAAATTGTGCGTGGTGCCGGAATTGGCATACTTTCCGGTGCATTTCGCTGAGCTGCCGGTTTTACCCGGCGTGGTGCAGATTCATTGGGCGATCGATTTCGCGCGTCGTTATTTCGATGAATTGGGCGCGTTTCGCGCCCTCGATAATTTAAAATTTAATCGCATTATCCCACCCGGTACGGTGGTCGAGTTGGGCTTGCGTTACGATCCCTACAAGCATCAAGTCGAGTTCAGTTACCAGAACGATTCTGGTAAATATTCTTCCGGCAAAGTGTCGTTCGCGCCATGACTATTTCTTGCTGCATCGTAATTCCGGTGTACAACCACGGCGACGCTATCGGCCGCACGGTGCAAGCGTTGCGTGTTCATGGATTGAAGATCATCCTCGTCGACGATGGCAGCGATGCCGCGACGCAACGACAACTCGCGCCGTTGGCCGATGGTTCTCATGTGCAGTTGTTGCGTTTGCCGTCGAATCGCGGCAAGGGCGTGGCGGCAATGACCGGGTTTCGCGAAGCGCATCGACAAGGATTCACCCACGTTATTCAGATCGACGCCGACGGACAGCACGATGCGACCGACGTGCCGAAATTCGTCGCGGCAGCGAGCGCTAATCCGTCGGCGATGATTTGCGGCCAAGCCGTTTACGATCGCTCGGTGCCGACCTCGCGCAAGATTGGTCGCTACATCACGCACACGTGGGTGTGGATCGAGACGCTGTCGTTTCGTATCAAAGATTCGATGTGCGGTTTTCGGTTGTATCCATTGGCGCAAACGATCCGCGTCATCGATCGCTCGCACATTGGCGCGCGCATGGATTTCGACACCGAAATCGCCGTGCGCCTGGCGTGGACCGGCGTGCCGGCGATCAACATCCCGACGCATGTTGCGTATCCGCTCGATGGTGTGTCGCACTTTCGGATGTGGCATGACAACGCGCGCATTTCGTTGATGCATACGCGCTTGTGTTTCGGCATGTTGTGGCGCTTGCCGTGGTTGTTGTGGCGTAAGGTGTTCCCACGTGAACCGGGATCGTCCGCGCCGTGGTGGCGCTTGGCCGAACGCGGAAGTTATCTCGGCATTCTTACTGTCTTTTATCTTTATCGTTTCCTCGGACGCGGTGCCGCGCGCGCGGTGTTGTATCCGGTAGCGATTTATTTTTTTCTCGCAGCGAAGACGGCGCGCGAAGGCTCGCTCAAATTTTTACGTCGCGTATACGACTACACGCGCGAGCGCCCGGTGTTGCCGCACGCGCCGACCTGGCGCGACGGCGTGCGTCATGTACTGGCATTCGCGGAGTCCGGGTTGGACAAGGTCGCTGCTTGGCTCGGGCGCCTCGATCATTCGCAAGTCGAGTTTCCTAACCGCGGAGAAATCGACGCCTTGATCGCACGCCGCCAAGGTGCGGTGCTCGTCGGCGCGCATCTCGGCAACTGGGAGATGACGCGGGCGCTGGCTGCGTTTAGCGGCTACGGCACCATCAACGCCGTCGTTTATACCGACCACGCGCAGCGCTTCAACCGCCTATTGGAGCGGCTTAACCAGCGGTTTCGCTTGAATTTGATCCAGATTTCCTCGCTCGGACCGGAAACCGCCATTCTGTTGCAGGAGAAGATCGACCGCGGCGAGCTACTGGTCATCGTCGGCGACCGGACACCGCCCGCGGAGAACGGCAGAGTGGTGCGCGTTCCCTTTTTGGGGCAGGATGCGCCTTTCGCGCAGGGGCCCTTTTTGTTGGCGGGACTGCTAGGCTGTCCGGTGTATCTTTTCTTCTGTTTGAAAGAACAGGCAGGGTACCGGATTCATTTGGAGCATTTTTGCGATCGCGTCGAATTGCCGCGCAAGCAACGCGCCGATGCGTTACGCGAATATATTCGCCGCTACGCCGAGCGCTTGGAGTATTACTGCCTACGCGCGCCGTTTCAGTGGTTTAACTTTTACGATTTTTGGCGCGACGAATCTGCTGCCGAAAAATCCGCGACACAGGAGCACCCGACTCGTCATGAGCTCGATGATGTTAGAACCAAACACGCTTGAGACCTCGACCGCACCGGTTGTGCGCGTCGGCGGGCATCCGCTGAGTATCGAAGACGTGGTCGACGTCGCCGCGGGTCGCCGCGGTATCGCGCTCGATCGCAACGCCGCTTTCGTCGACCGCATTACGCGCAGCGCCGCGTTTCTCGACAGCATGTTGGCGAACGGCGAGACCGTCTATGGCGTGAACACCGGTTACGGTGATTCTTGCTCGGTCGAGATTCCACCGCATTTAGTGGCGGAGTTGCCTGCGCACTTGGTGCGTTACCACGGCGTTGGCGCCGGCGCATTCCTCGACGAAGAAGCGACGCTGGCGGTGTTGACCGCGCGTTTGAATTCGTTGGCGCAAGGTTACTCGGGTGTGCGCTGGGTTTTGTTAGAGCGCTTGGAACAATTGATCAACCGCCGCGTGTTGCCGCGGATTCCGTGCGAAGGTTCCGTCGGCGCCAGCGGCGATTTAACGCCGCTGTCTTATGTCGCCGCCGTGTTGATCGGCGAACGCGAAGCGCTCTACGGCGGCAAGACGCGCGCGACCGAGGACGTACTGAAAGAACTCGGTCTCGCGCCGCTCACGCTCGCGCCGAAAGAAGGTCTGGCGATCATGAACGGCACCGCGGTGATGACAGCACTTGCTTGTCTCGCCTGGAGCCGCGCGGAATATCTCAGCCGCTTGGCCGCGCGCATCACCGCGCTCGGCGCGTTAGCGATGCAGGGCAATCGCGAACATTTTCATCCGAAATTATTCGCGGTCAAACCGCATGCCGGTCAAGCCGATGTTGCCGCCTGGATCTACGCCGACATGACGTTGACCGGCGTCGAAGTCGAAGGCGCGCGGTTGCAAGACCGTTACTCCATTCGTTGCGCGCCGCATGTGATCGGCGTGTTGCGCGATGCGTTGCCGTGGATGCGGCGCGACCTCGAGAACGAACTCAATAGCGCTAACGACAACCCGATCATCGACGCGGACAATCGTTTGATTTTGCACGGTGGCCATTTCTACGGCGGGCATATCGGTTTCGCCATGGATTCGCTGAAATCGGCGGTGGCCAGCATCGCCGATCTGCTCGATCGACAAATGGCGTTGTTGGTCGATGCCAAGTTCAACCACGGGTTGCCGCAGAATCTGTCGGGCGCACCGATTGCGCGCGCACCGATCAATCATGGCTTCAAAGGTATGCAGATTTCTGTGTCCGCTTGGACCGCCGAGGCGCTCAAACTTACGATGCCGGCGACTGCGTTTTCGCGTTCGACGGAATCGCATAACCAGGACAAGGTCAGTATGGGCACCATCGCCGCGCGCGATTGCCTGCGCGTGCTGGAACTGAGCGAGCAGGTTGCCGCGGCCATGGTGCTCGCCACGCATCAGGCGATACTGCTGCGCCAGCACCGGGGCGAGCT
>JAHFQD010000123.1 GCA_023266455.1 Candidatus Muproteobacteria bacterium | reverse complement strand
ATCCGGAAATCGTAACAGCTTCATATATCGAACGAGATTTTACACTTGGGGAACGCTTGTTAACGGAGTCGCGAGTTCTGTGGTTTTACGTGAAACTCATACTGATTCCCGAACCTTCGGCATTCGGATTATTTCACGACGATATTTTTCCCAGCCGCGGACTCTTTGATCCCATTACAACAACGTTTTCGCTGCTTGCCATCAGCGCGATACTTTTCGGTTCATTATTTACTCTACGCCGCTATCCCATCATCGCGTTCGCCGTGTTCTGGTTTTTTATCGGTCACAGTTTGGAATCGAGCATCTTCGGATTGGAACTCGCCTACGAACATCGCAATTATTTGCCGTCGTTCGGCATCTTCTTCGGTCTCGGCGTCGTCGGATGTAAATTGATCCCTATCAAAGGACATAAGCGAACGACGGCCCTCGTCGTCACGACTGCAATAATCTTTACGCTCGCGTCGAGCGCCGTTACTTTCATGTGGGCACGGGCGTGGAAAGAGCCATTAACTTTTGCCAACGCCACTACACATCACCACCCGCACTCCGCACGAGCCGATATATACGCCGCGCAAATCCATCTAGCGCACAACGGCGATTACGTCAGCGCGATTCATTTTTTACTCCAGGGAATTAATGCAAATCCGAAACTAGCGGGATTGCGCATCGAATTGCGCGGGCTGTTAACGTCGGTCGCCTTCGCCATGAACACCGCTCCGTCGAATGCGGCTTTGCCGATACCGCCGACGATATCGATTAGCAAACAGGATGGCGAAATTTTACTAAGCCACGCTGTTGTCTCCGACGATGCGATTCGCCATTTACTCGCCTTTGAACCGATTACAGTGTACGAGATAACAGCATTGGAAAAGTTGCAAGAGTGCATTCTAGAAGAGCCGAAACCATGTCACCGCTTACGCAATACGGCTCGCGAGTGGCTTGCCATCGCCGCCGCTAACCCGCGTGCTTCCGCGGTCTATCGCGCGATTGCATTCGGGGATTTAGCGCAGCTGCACGCCGAGGCTGGCGAACTACCGCATGCCGTCGCCGCTGCCCTCGAAGCCGAAAAACTCGATCCAACGCATCTGTCGTATCGACTGCATCGAATCGGTTATCTAATTCAACTACGAAAAATCGCCGACGCCGAACAATTGCTGGCTCAAACTGAGACTGAGATAGTGCTTAATCCGCATCGTGCAGAATCGCAAATGTTACACGCACGTCTGCAGTCGCTGCGTGCGGCGTTAGCGAATGCCAAGTAGACGCCGGGCCGCTATACTTCAAAACAAACGCCACACAGCCGAATTTACGGATGAATACGAAATCCTTAAGCGTTGTCATACCCGCCCGCAACGAAGAAGCGGGCCTACGCATGCTACTGTCGAAACTACGACAACAACTACCGAACGCCGAAATTATCGTCGTGGACGACGGCTCTACCGATTCAACCTCTGAAATTGGTCGTGAGCTCGGCGCACGCGTTATACGTCATCCCTACGGCATGGGAAACGGGGCCTCGATAAAGTCCGGCGCGCGCGCCGCCAGCGGTGAAATCTTGCTGTTCATGGATGCCGACGGCCAACATGACCCCGCGGATATCCCCCGAATGCTGACAATGCTGGATCAAGGTTACGACATGGTGATCGGTGCACGCGACAGCACCTCACAAGCCAACGTCGGCCGCTCGTTCGCCAATCGCTTGTACAACTGGTTCGCAAGCTGGATGGTGGGACATCGGATTCCTGATCTGACATCTGGTTTTCGTGCGGTTCATACCGTGAAGTTTCGAGAATTCTTGTATTTGTTACCGAACGGATTTTCATATCCCACGACGATTACGATGTCGTTCTTTCGCGCGGGTTATACCGTAGGATATTTAACAATTCACGCCCATCAACGCATCGGGAAAAGTCACATACAACCGTTGCGGGATGGCGTTCGATTTTTCTTAATTATCTTCAAAATTGGAACGTTGTACTCGCCGTTGAAATTATTTTTGCCGATAAGTATTACGTTTTTTATTACCGCACTCTGCTACTACGGGTATACGTACTCGACGATGGGTCGGTTCACAAACATGAGTGCTTTGCTATTCATGAATTCAGTCGTTATTTTTCTTATCGGACTCGTATCCGAGCAGATCACTGCATTGACATATAACCGCCGCGATCCGGATTAACAACGGCGAGCGCTATGCCCACCTCTAAATCGGATCGGACCTCATCGCTACAGCTTGGGTTTTCCGAACAGTACAGTCGTAACGTGTTCGATCGCGCATCACGGTTGAAAAAGGCACAAAAAACGCTCGCGATTCTGGCCGATTATCTCGGCGATCTAAGTAATTTGACGGCGCTCGATATTGGATGCGCGGCTGGCAACAGCACCGTTGGATACAGCAGTGCCTTTAAATGGGTCGCTGCGGTAGACGTCGATGCACCGGCAGTCGAATATGCGCGTCGAGAGAATCAGCGACCCAATATCGGTTATGCCATCATGAACGGTCAGCGTTTAGCATTTTGCGATGAATCGTTCGATGTCATTGTCTGCGCCCATGTTTATGAACATGTTCCCGATGCGCACGTCCTCATGGATGAAATTAAAAGACTATTGAAACCAGGAGGTGTCTGTTTCTTCTCCGCGGGAAATCGACTCTCTCTAATGGAACCGCATTACCGTTTGCCTCTCCTTTCGATATTTCCACGACCGATATCACACCTATATCTACGATTATTAAGACGCGGACATTTCTATTATGAAAAACACCTGACGTATTGGGGTTTAAAAGAACTTGTCGCCGATTTTCAATTGAGCGACTACACCGCGCGCGTTGTCGAATTTCCCGAACGATTTCAAGCCGACGATGTCATTAAACCCGGTTCGCTGCTGCAGCGCTTATCGTCGCTCTTGTTAAAAATCGCATATTGGGCATGCCCTACTTATTTATGGGTATTGCAAAAACCCATGTCGATTAAGCATTAACGCATCCATGCGAATTCAGCTGGTCACGCGCAATTTTCCGCCGGTAGTAGGTGGCATGGAACGTATGTTGTACAACGTTTATCAAGAATTAATAAAAAAACATGACGTTGCAATCGTGGGTCCCGTCGGCTGTGAACGTTTTTCAGCAGGAGCGAAATCTGTTGTCTCTGTTCCGTTATCGCCGCTGGCTCGTTATTTAATAAGCACCCAGTGGCATGCCTACCGTTTAGCACGTCGGTTTCGCCCGGATATCATCATTTCAGGAAATGGGTTAACCGCGCCGGCGGCACTAATAGCCGCGAGCGCTACGGACGCTAAAGTTGCATGCTTTATATATGGGCTGGATTTAGTCGTAGAAAGCATGCTTTACAAAAAATTATTCTTACCTGCTATTCGACGCTGCGATCGGCTCATCTCCATTAGTCGCCACACCACACAGCTGGCTACCGCCGTTGGAGCCGAGGCCAATCGCATCGTGCTCTTAAATCCGGGTGTGTCCCTGCCGAAAGCCACTAACGCCGTACACGTAGAGCGTTTTCGAAACATCATTGGCTCTTACGGCCGCAAAGTCTTATTAAGCGTTGGCCGCTTAAGTCCGCGCAAAGGATTATGCGAACTTATAGAGCGTGCTCTTCCGCAAATTGTCAGACAGCACCCCGACGTTCTGTTAGTAATAGTCGGCGAGGAGCCTTCCAAAGCGTTAAAACACACCGCGGGCCAGAGGAGTCGCATTGAACGTGCCATTGACTCAACCGGCTTAACAAATCACGTTAAGCTACTGGGTCAAGTGGATGACGAGTTACTTGATGGTGCATACGCAGCGGCCGATTTGTTGGTATTTCCAGTTCTTGATTTACCGGGAGACGTGGAAGGTTTTGGGATGGTGGCACTCGAAGCAGCAGCGCATGGTCTGCCGACTATCGCTTTCGCTGTAGGCGGTGTTGCGGATGCGATTAGTGATCGAGTTACCGGCTATTTGATCAAGATGGGCGAGTACGGAGAATTCGCTGATACCGTGCTACATCATCTTAAAAACGCCTCGTCCAGCGAATGGCGTAACCGATGTGTGGAATACGCTAGCAAACATACTTGGGCCCAATATGGGGAACGACTAACAACTATCTTGAACGACATCGTCGTAAAGCCACATTAAGCGCGTGACGTCGAATCCGCAAAAACAAAAAACTTTTTTTTCTTCCAAATTTCCATTTGGAACCGCCCTATCTCGAGTTCGCCCCTTTGTAGGGGTCGGCTTGTTGATAGCTATTGTGATATTTCTTGTCGAACGCGAATCGCTGCCGCTTAATATCGATAATCCTCTATTTGCGCTATCTGTAGCGATCCTCATTGCCGTTAACTTTCTCCACGCGCGGGTATTAATCATCATCGCGACAAGTTTTAAAAGTCGCTTGTCCCATAAAGACGCCTTTCATCTAAGCGCACTCGGCACGCTCGGCAACTCGTTGGGAGGTCTGCCGCTGGGAGTAACGTTAAAATACGCGGTGCTATATAAACGCTGCGGTTTGAAGATACTTCAGATTACTGGAGGCTTCGCGATTTCAACAATTATCATTACGATAGCGTTGTTCTTTTTTGCCATGGTAAGCGTCTGGTTCACAGCGTTGCCTCTAGCGACAAAACTAACACCCACAACGTTGCTGCTTTTGGCGATTTCAATCTCCGCATTACTCCATTTTATTTTACGCAACCGACCTTTTTACCGCGACAACATCGGGGTGTTTTTAAGACCATCCATTTTCTCGCAAACACTTTTGACTAACTGCGCGATAGCATCGTTGCTCGTTTTAAACGGATGGCTGCTAGGATCCCTTTTATATCCAGAGATTGAGAACTCTAAATTAATATTTACCACGGCGATGGGATTAGCGGGTGGACTTGCAAGTCTGATGCAGTCCGTGGGTGGTATCCATGAAATTGCGATGGGCGTCACCGCTCACTATTCTGGACTTGTCCTGGTCGATGGACTCAAACTGGGACTCGCTATGCGCATGTCCTCTATTATCGCCGCTACGATAAGCGTCGGATTCTTGTATCTCTTTCTACGTAAAAAATCGTCGCCAACAAAATAGCAGATCAATCTTGGTATTGATAAATACGAATCTCTGGATTAACGAGGGAATAATCTTGAGCCGTAAACCAGTTTGAAAAATCGAGACCGAACGCTTCGACCGGTTTACGTATCGTCGCTGCTAGCTTATATCTGCTTTCACCCAAAGCCCGTTGGAACCGCTGAATATGATGCCACGGATGACGCTCCCCAAGTCGCTCCATATTTTTGTATAGCGTCTCATTCAAAATCATGTAATTAAACCGGTAATCCAACAAAAGCGAACGGCTATCGCTTCTCGCATCGAGAAGAAACGTTACACCGTCGTAATTGGGTGGCGTAGCGGGATTGAAATAGACATCTCCAAGATACAAACTAACCTTCAATACCGAAGACTCGGCTGGGGCATTTTTCTGGATCCACGCTGTCGCAACATCCCGCACATTTGTGTCGGCCTGCATTCTCAAACGCGCATAATCCGCCACGAGCGTCACTACGACGACTGCTGTCATTAAAGATAAAATAGCGCGTCGGTATGGAGGTAGAAAACGTACGCATTCAAATACAGCGCGCGCCGCGAAAATGACCAACAATGGGAGTATCGGCAACATATATCGAACAACAACCCACGAAGTAAAAGTCGTCAGAATAAAATAAGGAATAAACGCCGATAGGATTATCCAATCTGCCGCGGACCTTTTAATAAGCGCAATAACAACACCAGCGGCCGCTAAAAAGTACAGCGGATAGCCAAGTGCCTGAGAAAGCATATTCCATCCATACTGATAAAGACCCGGTCCCGCATCAACCGCGTCGGGAAATGGTTCCGATTGATATTCCCATTGAATCTTTAATCCTTCTAAGAACCGATCAGGATATAAAAACGTGTGTGGGCTGGTAACGACGTACGCTAGACAAATACACAGCGCCATCGTTACAAGCCGCCAATCAATCAAAGTCGATACGACATTGATCGTCTTTCTGGTATTCGAAGAGTGCAGTACATGTGCCGTAACAGAAGCGAATGCCAAAATTCCAAGCGGCGCACGCAATGCAACGGCAACTCCGATCGCCAATCCTGAAAAAATATATATT
>JAHFQD010000471.1 GCA_023266455.1 Candidatus Muproteobacteria bacterium | reverse complement strand
CCAACTCATTGGCGCGCAGCGCCAAGCGTCCGCAACTGAGATACAGCACCGCGTCGCTCGGATGCGAAACTAGCCAACCTTCGGCCTGCGCTAATTGTTCCGCCGGATGTTCGCCGTGCACATGGCCGAACAGCATCGCCAATTCCGTGTTCCATTGATGATCCAACGCTTGCTGCAACACCATTTCGGCTTGGCGCATTTCGTTTTGCAGAATCAGCTGGCGCGCGTAAACCGCCACCAGCGTCGAATCTTGTCGTAGCGACTTGGGAACGGCGTTCCACGCCCGCACCAAAATTTCGCGCGCCCCAGACGGCAACGCCAACTGCAACAGCTCGCGATTCGCCTGGAGTTCGAGCGCGTCGATGTCTTTATGTGCCATCGCGCCTTGGTTGCGCAGCTCCGGTATCAACTCCACGATGCCGGTCCAATCGCGCAGCTGCAAATAAACTTGCGCCAGCAGCTTAAGGAGATAACGGTGGCGCGGTTGCGATTGACGTAACCCGGCGAGCGTCGCCAGCGCTTGTTCGCTTTGGCGCGCGAGATACTGCAGTCGCGCTTGAATCATGCCGACCGCGGCCGCGTGTTGCGGGGCGCTGCGTTGAGCGTTGGCTAGATATTCGTCGCGTTTTTCAATCGCGCCTTGTTCCTGCGCGCAGTAGGCCGCGGCCAGATGATTCAGTAGCGGTATCTCGCCATGGCGTAAGCCAGCGACGAGTTCGGCTTCCGCGGCGGTGAAGTCGCCTTCGGCGAGCTTGATATAGCCCTGTACCAACGAGGTACGCGCTTGGCGCAGATGTTTCCGTGTACGCCAGCGTGTCACGTCGCGCGGAATCCGCATCAATCGGATGAAGGCATAGAGCAGCGCCGCGCCGACGAAGAAACCCACCACCAGCAGCGGCAGAAACAACGTCAGCGGCATTTCGATGCTCCACGGCGCGCGCGAGATCAGCACGTAGCCGGGATTCTCGATCGCCGCGAGCGTGATGATGATAGCGATGAACAGCGTAACAAGGACGAATAGCACCAGCCTCATGGCGTGCTCCGCTGCGTGGTGATGTTGCGCAGCGCCGACAGCGAGCGCGAAATATCCGGCAGCTCGGCGACGATTTTAGAGGCGCGCATCTTTTCCAATTCCGCTTGCGCGCCGGCGACGACTTGCGTGCTGCCGTCGTAGTAATCCTTCAGCAGTTGCTGTGCGTTTTTGACGTTTTGTTGAAACACCGCGACGTTACCTTGCAACAGCGCGAACTGCGCGCCGTAAAGTGTGAGCTTGAGATTCTCGCGTAGGAAATATTCTTGTTCCGGCGGCAGCAGTGGTCGCTGGGCCGTAACGTCGTGGCGCACGCGCACCAACGACAGCAAATCGTGCCACAGGTCGCGCACTTGCGTGCGCCAGCCGTTTTTGCCTGCGTCCGCCGCAACGATGGGTGTCGACGCTGCTTGCGCGCGTCGTAAAACGTCCGGCGCCACCGGCAGCCGGTCGATGATCTCTGCCAAGCTGCCGAGTTTGAGACTGATGCCGTTGATGTCCACTTTGTCGATCGCATCGAGCGCGGCGATTTCACGCGCGAGATCGCGGCGCACCGGCAACAACGAGGCGGTGGTGATCTGATTCAGTTGTACATCCGCCGCGCGCAGCGCCGCCAGCGCCGAGCGCACATCGCGCGCCAATTGCAGACGGTTGTTGGCGATCACTAGCAATTGTTCCGACTCCGCCAGCACCCATTCGGTGCGATGGCGCGAAATATCGTTTTGAATTTTGTCCAACGCCGAGCGGATGTTGTTCTGATTCGCCTGCAGATCGTCCAAGATCGTGTTCGACTCGGCGACGTTTTCGCGCAGCGAGTCGGTTTCCTGTTTCAGCTTTTGTAAGCCGCCGACGACGTCGGTGGTTAGCAGATCCGCGCGTTCGAAGAGCAAGGTGTACCAAAGATAACCAGCGCCGATGAGGGCGATGGCAGCGATCATCAGCGCGAGTCCGCCGGTGGCATGGCCGGAACGCGAGCGCGTATC
>JAHFQD010000122.1 GCA_023266455.1 Candidatus Muproteobacteria bacterium | reverse complement strand
GCGCGGTGTTCGCCGTCGTCACAGTTTGTGTCGAACCTGATAAGTCGACGGACGAAGACGGCGTGTCCGACGAGCCCGTGTAGGTGTACACCCGCCGCGAGGTCGACGTCGCGATTTGTTCGCCCGCGCCGCCTTTTTGCACTGCCGGACCGTCGACAGAACTGCTCCAATAGCTTCTCGACGTAGTCAGGATTTTTCCCGACGACGGATCGATAGCGGAGTTGTTGCTGGAGTCTAGTACTTCACCGAATGTGCACGTCGCCGTGGCACTGGTGTCTGCGCAAAGCTTGTATTTCTTCACGTTACCCGGCCAAGCAACGTTGGTTTGCGGTGCAAACAAAGTGAAGTACACCTCGTCGCGGTTATACAGACGGTTGAACGCGTTCACCGACACCGTCGGCGATACGAACGACGTCGGATCTTTCAACACCTCGTTGAACACGGTTTTGATCGCCGTGACCAAGTCGTCGGCGTTATCTGCCGTGGCGTAAACGCCGCCGCCTTTCGTGGCTAAATTGTTGAGAAATGTGTTAGCCGCGGCGGAGGTGTTAAGCCCGATCGTATGCGTCTTCACGTTCTGCGTTAATGAAAGCGACGTGCTTTGATCCTTCTTGAATAAGAAGTCCGTTAATTCGACGCCGCAGGCATAATCGCCCGTGTCACTGCACGAACTGATACTCGCCAGCGTTTTAATTTTCGTGGTCGAGGAGTTGGCAGTCGGTTCACCGTCGGTCAGTAACATGATGTTGTTGGACTGACAGGAGTAAGCAATCGGCGTGATATACATGGGGCTGCCGTTAATTTGCTCGGTGACGCAGTTATTCGAATCCGGATCGGTCGCGCTGCAACTGGCCGGCGTGAATAGCGTACCGCCGGTATAGGTCTCCGGATGGCTGACGCGCGTGAAGCGCGCGGACTCGCCGCTTTGACCGCCGCGTTTCTTGCCGGAGTCGACCGCGTTGCCGCGGTAGTACAGCGCCGCTTCGTAAAGCGAATCGACGATAGGCGTGTTCGCCGGCGCACGCATGCTGACGATAATTTCCTTGAGCTGCTCGCGCACCGTTTTCTTAAACTTCGAGGTGCTGGAAATGTATCGTACGCGCAAGATTGCCGCTCCGCCCGGTTCGGCGTCGTAGCTCTCTACTTTGCGAGAACCACTGCCGCTCGGTTTTTCTATGCGGAACGCCATCGCGTTTCCTTCCGTCCAAGCGCTTTGGTTAACTATTTCTTGGACAATGGCGCTGATGTCGGACGAAACTAATTTTTGATTGGCACCGCTATTCGGTGGGCTCCAAGACACCGAGGCGCTGGTGTAGGTACGGCCGGAGATGTCACCGGACGTCGCGGAGTAGGATAGGGCATTCGTAGTTTTCTCGCCTTTAACTGTGAAGCTCGGCGAACCGCTGCCGGAAGAATCCACTTCGAATTCGAGTTGGGCGCTCTTAATCGTCGCGCCTTGCGGAATGTCGATGCCGGCCATGCGCACGCCGACGTATTTGCTCGTACCGAGATCCAGAACCAGATAGCCCGATTCCGTACTTTTGACGGTCATTGCGCCGCTGTTCGCTTCTTCCGCGTCGTCTCTGACGTCTTGCACGTGCGCGATGACTTGATGACAGTCGCTGCCCGTCGGGATTGTGCTCGGATCGTAGCTAACGACGAGTTCTACGTTCGGATTGCTGCCGAAGTTGTCATAAGCGTACGACTCGCGTTGGCCGCTGCCAGAGATGCGCTTGAATGAGAAGGCGATCGCGTTACCGCGGCACCAGTCTGATTGATTGACGACTTCTTGAACGATGGTTCTCAGTTCGGGCGTTTCGTAAAGACTGCCGTTGCTCCAAGAGGCGACGCTGGTCCAGTCGACGGAAGCAGTCGTCTGCGTACGACCGGAAATATTGTTGTTGGATGCGACATAGATCGGCGCGTCGGTCACTTTGTCCGCCGTGACTCGAACGTTGACGGTGCCGGAATCGCTGGCGTTCGCTTTAAAGATAATCTTCGCGCCAGTAACGGTAGCGCCTTTCGGCACGTAAAAGTTACGGAAGCGTACGCCGACGATGCTCGGATTGCCGCTGCTGTCGTTGTTCAATTCCAGCGTATCGGCACCGATGCTGACCGATCCCGAGCTGCTTTCTTGGGCGTCATCGGCTGAGTCTTGCGTCACGTCCTGTATGTTGCCGGTGTCGGTGACGACGTCGCTCAAGTTCTTGACTGGATACACCACGACGCCGCCGGAGCTATTGGTGAAACGCTGCAGGCCGACGTTGGCTTGGTCCATTTCGTCCAGCACGGTTAGCATCGCCGTCTTCATGACGTCGAGGCGCATTTGCGTAGTGCCGCTGACGTTCTCGTTCATACTGCCTGAGGTGTCGATGATCATCAGCAAATTTGGCCGCACCGATGCCGAACCGCTGCTCGAGTCGGTAAAGTAGATGTCGGTATCGCGGGCGTTGGCCGGACCGTTTGCGCCAATAAAGAGCACCAACGACGTAGATGAGACGAGCAATAGTTTTCTGAACATCATGGCGGAACCTCCCGCAGTTACTATTTGGTAACGATTTGTTCAATGCCTTGGTGATGAAGTGATTGTGCACTTGTCGACGTCGTGCCCGTACTCTTCAGGTCGAAATGTGCGGACTGCAAATTGATAGCGCTGTAAATTTGCGACGCGGTGCGCGTGCGGCTCGGCGGCGTGTATTCACGGAACGTCGAATCGACCGAGGCCGATCCGCTTTTGCCGCTGTCGTAGGTATACGTTTTCGTCACCGTCGCGTTCGGGTTCAGCACGCCGGTGTCGGCAAGAATACTGTTGACGCCGGATTCTGCAGCTTCGAAAGCGCGCGTTTGTTCTTGGATATTGCCGGACATCTTTTCTTGGAGGCTGGTAGTCGACATCGCCGAGATACCGAGTACGGTGAGAATAAGCAGCATGACTAGCGCCGTGACTAGCGCTACGCCTTGTTGATGACGTCGATTCGATATCGGCTTCATGGACAGAGTCATAGATTTCTCAACATCACGGTAGTGAGGAAGACCCGACGTTGATACTTGTCGGCTGAAGAAATGGTGTAGGTATGGCCGTTTACGTCATAGTTGGAACCGGCTTTGATGTTTTTGTCTTGGTCTTTGTCGTTCAACGTTCTGACCAACAGACCGATGCGTATGCTCTTAACGCGCGCCCATTCGGAAGCTGTCTGTAATCCGGCGACGCCGGCTTTGAGATATTTATCGGGAATGCCATCGGAGGTAGCGCCGCTGACGTCCACGCCGTAGGTGATTTGCAAATCTTCGACGCCTTCTACCAATTCCGATTCCGTTCCATTTTGTTGCATATAGAGACTCGGAATCGTTTTAGTCGCATCGTTAGGATCGGTTTTGTCTTTCACGTAATACAGATTCGCGGTAAATTTCATCACCTTCGCGCTGGTTCCGTATTGCTTGCCTAATTTTTGCGTCGAATTTCCCGGTGTGACCGTGCTGCCGGCGTTGTGTTGTAGTTTCAAGGACGCGGTTTGAACTGAAGTAATCTGCATGACGTCGGCACTGGCGCAGTCGGACACCATAATAATATCACCATCGACCAAGCCGGTTACCGACGATACGTTGAGCTCAGCCGATTCGTTTGGCATCGATTTGGAAATTGAGATACTCAACGACGGATCACCGCGGCGCACAACAAGCGCGTCGGTACCACTTTTGATGCCGGTGGGAAGTGTCGTCGCACTCGACGGATACCAATTGCCGGCTGCCGCTTCGAGGCCTTCGAGCGCTGCGCTCGGGTTGTACACGAAGCTACCGGCGTTCAACGTGTTATTGACGTTAGTGCCGTCGCTCATGCAACCCGTATAACCTGCCATACGCAGATCGCGTGTCAGGTAGTGAATCGCAAAACGCGCATTTTCTTGAAGGCGCGCCAAGCGGTCTTGCGTCGAATGGGTTCGCTTGCTACTGACGAAGACCGCGGACACGGCGACGAGGATGATCAAGCCGATGGTGATGGCGATCATCAGCTCTGCCAAGCTGAATCCCAACATGCCGCTACGATGAGGCACGTTTTTGATGTGTGCGCTCACAGTTGCACCACCCATCTCTGAGATTTTGGAATATCGCGTTCGACCCATTGAATTGTGATCGTGACTAAGTTAGCGGCGGTGCGATCGATCGTGGCCAAACGGGTATCGGTGCCATCATCGGAGCCGGGGAGGGCTTCTTTCATCTTCGAGTACCAGGTACCCAGGTCGTAGAGCGCGAGGCTGGATGTGCTGCACGAGATGCTGGCGGTTCCGCCACAATCGCAAGTACCGCCCGAGGCGCCGCAAGTGGCGTAAGTAGTGATCTTGGTTCTCGCCACCGTGGTCGAAGCAATGTCGTAATTTCCGGCGCTTACGCCAGTGGTATTGATGCGCATCTTGTCGATGATGTCGTACGCTATCACGGTCGATTGCGTGCGCGTGTAAGCATCGGTATTGAACGCGAGACTGGTTGTTTGCAACGCCGCCAGTCCTAACAAGCCCAGCGAGAGCACCAAGAGTGGGATCAGCACCTCGATGAGCGTAAAACCGCTTATGGCCGCTTGTCGTTTCATAGTCGTTTAACAACTGCCGTTTTGACTGATGAGCGTACGTCCCGTCGCATTGATCGAGACGGTGCGCTTTTGTTTAATACGACTGTTACAAATCGTGAAATCGCCGGAGCCAGCGCTAACGGATCCCATGCGGCTGAGCAGCAGTAGGTTTGCCGGTCCGGTAATGGAATTGTTAAGCGGCGCCGATTCGTGCGTACGCAAGACGGTATCGGTAGCGGTCCAAGCGCTGTTGCTGTCGCTGTCGACAAAGATCAGCCAACCAGCGGTGCCCCAATTAGTGGTAGCGGCGCACGTCGATCCTGAGGCAGGGCAGATACCGATTTGCGAGCCGCGCTTAACCGCCTCGCTGCGAGCAAAGTTAATGTCGCCGATTAAATCGTTCGTTACGGCCGTCAGGCGATTCGATTCGATAAAGCGATTCATATTCGGAATCGCGATGACCGCGAGGATGCCGACAATCACCAGGACGATGATCAGCTCGAAAAGGCTGAACCCCATGGATTTTTGCATTGTTCTGACTAACGGCATTTTATTGGCGACCAAAGGTTATGAAAATGTTCGTAATACGCCGATGAGCGGTCGATTATGGCGGATAAATAACATCTCCCTATTGATGACTACTGCCGCCATAAAATCCTCTCCGTTAAATTCCCCTAAGAAAACGAGGAAAAAAAGTTCCATTTCGTTACTTCATTAAAAGAGTGTAACCAGCAAAAACGCATCTTCAATTGCCGTAAATCGTCCAGTCTTGATGTCACTTCAACGTCTAACTGATCAATTTAACTATTTAGCACTATTTGTCGTTATCGTCGTCTAAAAATACTTTATAAATAGTCGATCTTCTACTTATCCGTCCATTTGCTGGTGTATGTAGTACCGTTTCTGGCCCAAGTTTTAACGCCTTTTGAGTCAATTCTGAAATTACCATCATTGATTTGTGAACCTGTTCCACCTTGGGCTTTCGTTGCAGGCGTAGCCTGCATTACATAACAGTCAGTTATAGGACAAGCCGCGGTTGGAGCAATTAAAGTAATAACGTAATGGCGATCGGGGGAGAGCACAGGCGCGGCGGTAGCCGCACCTAATATACCGTTTGCCGAACTAGCGCCGCAGGCGCGGGTCGCGCCGACTAAGGTTCCCGCGTAGTAGTTACACATGGTGAAGAATTTTTCTTGCAGGTTCGTCATCTGCGTTAGCGCGATTTGCCCATCCGAACGTTTCGTCCGAGTTAGATAGCCGCGATAACTTGGATAGGCGATGCCGGCGAGAATGCCGATGATGACCACGGCGATCATCAATTCCATTAACGTAAAACCACGACTTATGAATTTTTGTTTCAATGGCCTTGTCACTGTGTCTCCGATGGCATAACCCACAACTCTTCAATAATCTTGCTGTACCCACCTTCCACCGAAGTTGGTGCCAATCTAAACGCCACAATTGTCCCGGGCTTCAATGCGCTCAACGGTATCGGTCTACCGTTGAGTGCGTACGCTCTCATATTGGGACTGATACCAAAAATAACGTCGCTTATCACAACCAACGAAGTTTTAAAGTCGATGCGTCCCAGTTTGCC
>JAHFQD010000470.1 GCA_023266455.1 Candidatus Muproteobacteria bacterium | reverse complement strand
CGACACCATCGCCGCTGCGATTCTGCACGACACCATCGAAGACACCGAAACCACGGGTGTGGAACTGGAAACCGAATTCGGCCCGCAAATCCGGCGCATCGTCGAGGAAGTCACCGACGACAAATCGCTGTCGGCCGAGGAGCGCAAGCGCGTGCAAATCGAACGCGCGGCGGGCGCGTCGCTGCCGGCGAAGCTGGTCAAACTTGCCGACAAAATCTGTAATGTCCGCGACGTTATCGAAGCGCCACCGGTGGGTTGGTCACGAGAACGGCGCTGCCGTTATGTTCTCGAAGCGCGCGCCTTAGTCGACCGCTTGCGCGGCGCTAACCCCTTGCTGGAAAGCCGTTTTGACGAGCTTTGCGGGTTGGCGCTGGAGCAACTGGGCGACGATTCCTGCGTATAAAATCGTCCGTCGTTGACGCCCGCGCGCCGCATCCTTACGATGGCCGCGCCTCAACCCACACTGTTATCGCGCCATGACCAACAACGTTTTGTACGAATCCAATCTTAAAAGTCTCAAATTACGTCACCGCGGCAAAGTGCGCGACATCTACGATATCGACGATCGTCATATGCTGATCGTTACCAGCGATCGTTTGTCGGCCTTCGACGTGGTGCTACCCGATCCGATTCCGGGCAAGGGCGCGGTGTTAACCGCGATGTCGAATTTCTGGTTCGCGCGCACGCGCAGCATCGTGCCGAATCAACTCACCGACATTGCGCTCGATAAAGTGGTAACGGACCCGGCGGAGCGGCGCCAGCTCGATGGGCGCGCGGTCGTGGTGCGCAAACTCAAAGCGCTGCCGATCGAAGCCATCGTGCGTGGTTATCTCGTTGGTTCGGGTTGGAAGGAATATCAAAAAACCGGCACCGTTTGCGGCATTAAACTGCCCGCGGGTCTGCGCGAAGCGGACAAACTGCCGCAGCCGTTGTTCACGCCGTCGACCAAAGCGGCCGTGGGTATGCACGATGAAAACATCAGCTTCGAAAAAGCGCAGGAACTGATCGGCAAAGAACTCGCCGATAAAGTGCGCGACACCGCCATCGCCGTCTATAACGAATGCGCCGCGTTCGCACTGACACACGGCATCATCATCGCCGACACCAAGTTCGAATTCGGCTTGGATGAAAACGGCAAACTGACGTTGATCGACGAAGTGCTGACGCCGGATTCATCGCGTTTCTGGCCGGCGGATTCGTATAAGCCCGGCGCCAATCCGCCGAGTTTCGACAAACAGTTTGTGCGCGACTATCTCGAATCGCTCGGTTGGAATAAAAAACCGCCGGCGCCGAAATTGCCGCTGGAAGTCGTGACGAAGACGGCGCAGAAATATCACGAAGCCCTGACGCGTCTTATCGGCTAAGCGCGACGCCATGACGACGGCGCACCCGCAGAATGTTTTCTTAGGAAACGATTCGGTTCCCGTGTGGCCGGCGGGTCAGACGTTTCAAACGCTGGACCATCCGGCCATCGTTTCCACGCGCTTCGCCGACGCCGAGCGTTATCACCCGCGGCTAACGGCGCATATCCTCGAACTCGAACAGCGTCCGCGCGTGCGCGAACAATATTTTCGCGGCGCCGGCGGCAGCAAGATTCGGCATGTCGATCGTTGGAAGGTTTCAGAAGCGGATTTGTTGCATGCGCGCGCGTTGACGATGTTTCGGCAAGTGTTGCAGCGCGAGCAAGCGGTGGCGGATCAGTGCTGGGCTAACGTGTCGCGCAGCGGCGATTACTGTATGCCGCATAGTCATATGCGTTCGACCGCGAGCGTGGTGTATTTTCTCGACGCCGGCGAGGCCGATCCCGACGACCCGCTCGGGGGACGTTTTTATTTCGCCGATCCGCGCCTACCGGCGTGCTGTAAGCAAGAACCGGAGAAGGTGACCTCGCCGTATTTCCCCGATACCTCGCCCGGCACGATGATTATTTTCCCGAGCCAAGTGATCCACTGCGTGAATCCGTATCGCGGTGCGCGTCCGCGCATCACCTTGTCGTGGAATATCAACGAAACCGTGT
>JAHFQD010000121.1:1988-6178 GCA_023266455.1 Candidatus Muproteobacteria bacterium | reverse complement strand
AATTTAAAGAAGAAATGGCCAAATACGTCGCGATCGCGGCGCTAAGCCTTTTGCTGTTTGCGTTAGCGGCTATTTGGATATTGCCGAGCGATTTACTGCCAACCTTCCTAATCAACCGACTCGATGAATTTGCCACGGGTACAACGTTGCTACGGATAACGCTGCTAACGATTGGACTGTTCGCATGGATAATCTATCTAAAACCTTGGTTGCGATTCGATCAGCATCTTGGGATATTCCGAGATATAAAAACAGGATTACATTACTGCACAAGTTGTAAAACTGAAAAAAAAATTCACACGCCATTGCAGAGGCTAGAGGGAAAAGGTTGGTATTGCGTGAACTGCAAGTGGATCTATGGAGACCACGTTAAAAAAACAGAGTCAAAACGTAGAACTATTTCTTCTGGCGTAGAACGTATTTAAATCTTTTAAAGCATCGACAACGTTAAGCGTGAATTATTGAACCCAAAAGAAAAGGCCGGGATTTATTCCCGGCCTCGGTTCTTATTTTAAGTACATCAAAACGTCCCAGGTCCGCTTTCATCGCCACCCGTAGCTTTATAGAAAACATATTAGGTTCATGGGGACTCTCGTGGATCGTTGCGTTTCCGGTCTTATTATTAGTATTGCCGATTGTTCGCAAACTTACTGCTTTCGTAGTGAAGACAGTCTGAATAACGTCGGGTTGTGTATAAAAAAAGGGTGCGCCATGCGCACCCTTTTTTCAATCGCTCCGCGTCCGTCATCTGCTAAAATTCAGCGTTCGCAAAACACCGATGTCAGGTTACCCCGCGATATTCGTCCGCTGCGGCGACGGCCCGACGTCGCTCGGCGGCGGTGGCGCGCTCGGCGGTGGACCGGAGGGTTGTTTCTCTTCCAACCGCGCGCCGGCTTGAATCAGCAATTCGTTGATACGTGTGTTCTTGCCGCGCATCGAAATCTTCAGAGCGGTATCGCCGCGATTGTCTTTGGCATTGACGTCGGCGCTGTTCGATAACAACAACTGCACAATGTCACCGTAACCTTTAAAGCACGCCGCCATCAACGGCGTCTTGCCGCTGACGGTGCGCACATTGATGTTCACGCCTTGTGTCACCAACGACTGCACGACGGCGACGCGACCTTTCAAAATGGCAGTGAAGAGCGCGGCTTCCGCATGCACCGCTTTGCTACGACCGCTTTTATCCAAACCTAACGGCAACTTGAGCACTTTGTTGCCCAAGGAAATGATCACCATCAAGATCAAGCCGGCGATCGCGACGTTAGAGTCGACACCGAATTCGCTGGCGATTTCATCTGGAAGGTTGGCGCCGATAGCGAGCAACACCACTACTAATAAGAATGTGAACTTAAGGTAACGAATCAGCGCGACGGCGATGAAGCCGATCAAGCCGATAAGCAATACGCGACGATCGATGCTGAGATAATCCGTCCATTCTTCAGGTATGTTGGCGCCGATGGCCAATAACCCGACTATCCCCACGAGCACCCAATCCTTGGGCGATTCTTTCAGTAAAACCACACGTGTCTCCTCGCTTAGTCACTTCGAGTGCAATGCGTTTTTTGAGACTACTGCGGTAAAACAAGCGCCATTCCCCCAAGGAACTAGCGCAGTAGAGTTATCGTTCAATCTAGTACTAAACCCCCCTATCGGCAACCTAGGCTTGGCGCACGGCCGGCACTGGTTCAAACCGCCGCTGCAACCAGCTTGAAATATGTTCGACTTCCTCCGGGCAAACCCCGTGCGCCATGGGATAGCGATGCCACACCGGTTCCAGACCGGCGGCGCGCAGACGTTCATAAGTACGCAAACCTACGGGCATCGGGACGACGTCGTCATATTCGCCGTGCGCGATAAAAATCGGCGTCGCGACGTTGGCGGCAGCGACGCTGTCGCCTAATTCGTTGATGTGAATAACCGGCGCCGACAGGCACACGATGCCGGCGAGCGTCTCGGGATAATGCAAACCGGCGTGCAAAGCCACGACGCCGCCTTGCGAAAAACCGGCGAGCACGATGCGCGATGGCGCAATGCCGGCGTTACGCTGCTCGTCGATCCACCCATGCGCCATCGCCTGCGCTTCTTGCAGTTGCTGTTGGTCTTGGTGAAAACCTTTTTGATCCCAGGCGATGTCGTACCACGCGCGCATGACGTAACCGTTATTCCACGTCACCGCTCGATACGGCGCGTGCGGAAATACAAATCGCACCGGCGAACTGCGCGGCAATTTCAACTCCGGCACCAGCGGTTCGAAATCATGCCCATCCGCGCCCAAACCGTGCAGCCATATCACCGCCGCCGTCGGCTGCGGACCGGTTTCGACGATAATGGGCGGTTCGAGTTTTGTTTCCACGCCGCGTTACGCTTCGCCGCGATAGATGCAACCCGCGGTGCAAGTTTCGCGCACGACGACTTGGCTTAAACCCGGCAAGACCGGTTTGAGTCGCTGCCACACCCAGCGCGCGAGATTCTCGCTCGTGGGGTTGTCGAGGCCGGGTACCTCGTTCAAATAATGATGATCCAGCTGATCAAACAACGGTTGAAATGCCTTACCGACGTCGGCGAAATCCTGAACCCATCCGAGCTTCGGGTCCACGTCGCCAGCAACGTGCACTTCGATACTGAATGAGTGACCGTGCAGACGATGGCATTTATGCCCTGCGGGTAAATTCGGCAGGCGATGCGCCGCTTCGATAGTGAAGATTTTAAAGATTTCCACGTGAATAAAAGACCTTTTGAGTGCGGGCATAGTTTATCCGCGTCTTCGTGCGCCGGCTACGCGATGTCATTAGAATGATCGCATCTAACCGGGGAACAATGACGTGAACCAACCTTTCTTGCCGCTACTCGTAGAGCCGGCCGAGCTGGAAGCGAAGCTCGGCGCATCGAACCTATTGATCGTCGATCTCAACCGCGCCGAGGTCTATGCCCAAACGCATTTGCCTGGCGCGGTACGACTGGAATACGTCGATCTCACGCTCTCCAATCCACCGGCGATGGGTCTGTTGCCAGACGCCAAGCGTCTATCGGACGTCATGAGCGGTATTGGCCTAACGCCAGACAAACACGTCGTCGCCTACGACGCTGAGGGCGGCTCACGCGCGGCGCGATTGCTGTGGACTTTGGATGTCATCGGCCACCGCCACTATTCGCTGCTAAACGGCGGACTCTTGGCGTGGCAACATGAAGGACATCGTGTTGAGGAAACACCGACCACAGCTAAGAAGAGTATTTACAAAGTCGCCCTCCAAGATCACGCGGTCGCGGACAAAACTTGGATCGCCCGACACTTAAAAGACACGAACGTCGTGCTGCTCGATGCGCGCACCGCGGGCGAGTACGACGGGTCCATCTCGCGCGCTGCACGCGGTGGCCATATCCCCGGCGCGATTAATTTCGATTACGTCGGCGCGATCGACAACGTTCACCACCAACGCTTACGGCCGGTGGAAGGCATACGGCATGAATTGATGGAATTGGGAGTAACGCCGGAGAAGGAAATCGCGGTGTATTGTCAGACGCATCACCGCTCGGCACATCTTTACTTCGTTTTGAAGTACCTGGGTTATCCGCGCGTGCGCGGCTATCCAGGCTCTTGGTCGGAATGGGGCAACAGCCCCGATACCCCGATCGAGTAACCTATTTTATCGGATGAAAGGCCACAGGACGTCGCTATCGTCCTGAGATTCTGTGGTCTTTTCGGCTTTCTTCTCCGCTTCCACGGCAGGGGTACCTTCCTGCACGACGAGCGAATACACATCGCCGACGTAAACCATCGCCATCGCCTCATCCATATACGGATCCACCACTGGCTTTTGGCAGACCGTTGCGTTTGAACGTTTCATAAAACGACCCTCAACATAAGTAGTAGTACAGTCGTGCATTTCCATACCGTAAAAAAAAGCAAGGACTGTGCCACTACTTTAAACGCTGAATATGAAGTTACGTTTACCAGCGCTCCGATCACTATACCGGCGAAAGCAGCGCTCCTACATCCATACGAAAGGCCAGCCGATTTGGATTTAGAAAACTTGCAGAAATTCAACGATGAGCCGCATCAAGCACGGGAAATCCTTGAAAGAAAATTAACGGACGAAACCGGCGAGGCGCCGTACCGCGTCCTTCAGATTTTCCAAGGTGTTGGCGTAGGAGAAACGCACATGCGTTTGCGGGCGATTAAAGCCGAA
>JAHFQD010000121.1:0-1978 GCA_023266455.1 Candidatus Muproteobacteria bacterium | reverse complement strand
GGTCTTTTCCAGTAAATCGAGGGCGAATCGCTGGCTATCGGCGCTAAAGCGCGAGCAATCGGCGTAGAGATAAAACGCACCCTGCGGTTCCACCGGAATATTGAAGCCGAGCTGACGCAAAGCAGGTAATAGATAGTCGCGGCGTTCGCCGAAAACCCGCCGGCGCCGTTCCAACTCGACCCGCGCCGACGGCGTCAACGCCGCTAACGCGGCGTATTGTCCGGGGGTACTCGCGGCGAGGAAGATATTCTGCGCCAGTTTGTCTATCGCCGGAATGTAATCCTTGGGCGCGACCAGCCAACCGACGCGCCAGCCGGTCATACCATAATATTTCGAAAAACTGTTCACCACGAAAGTGCGTGTGGAATAGCGCAGCGCACTGGAAGGCGTCACGCCGTAAGTCAGCCCGTGGTAAATCTCATCGACGATTAAAATGCCGCCGAGCTCATCCACCGTGCGTACGATGCGTTGCATCTCGTCGTCGGTGACGATCGTCCCGGTTGGATTCGATGGCGAAGCGATCAACACCGCGACGGTGCGCGGCGTCCAGTGGCGGCGAATTAAATCCGCCGTCAGTTGATACGCGGTATCCGCGCCGACCGGAATGCTGACCGGCACCCCTTCGAATAACCTGACGAAATGCCGATTGCAGGGATAACCGGGATCCGCTAACAACACTTCGTCTCCCGGCGACAACAAGGCGCCGAATATCAATTGCAGCGCGCCCGAAGCGCCGGGCGTGACCACGATTCGATCCGCCGAAACGTCCGGCAACCCGTACGACTGCGCGATCTCGGTGCGCAGCGCCGGTAACCCCAACGATGGCGTGTAAAAGGTCTTCCCTTCCTGTAACGCCGCAACGCCTGCTTGCACGATCGGCTCCGCCGTCGCGAAGTCCGGCTCACCGATTTCCATATGAATGATCGACCGCCCCTGCACTTCCAACGCCCGCGCACGTGCCAGCACATCCATGACGTGGAACGGTTCGATATGCGCAAGGCGTGATGCGAATGACGATGTTTTTTTCATTGATTCCGGCGTCGGTTCGATTCCGCGATTCTACGAGCCGCTAAATCGCGAGAGCAAGGTATCCATGTTACGTTGACTTAGCTGCCGTTGATAACTACCGTGACGGGTCACTCTCACGGGCGCAGAAGGGGACTTTCACTCATGCGGAGCAAGGCATCGCGCGAGCGCTCGTCGATATGATTAGTCGTTGGGCGCAACGTATCGACTGCCAGGAACTGGCATCGGATGCATTATTGGAAAATCGGCTTAGTCACGACGCCTACCGCGCGCTCGGTTTCGACGAAACGGAACGCGTAATTTTCTTTCGAAAGGACTTAACGAAATGATTCGCCTATGGTTAACCTCAATCTTATTATTCATGCTGACGATATCGTCGGCGTTCGCCGCCGAGCTCGCGATCCGTTTAGAGGTTTCAACGTCGCCGATAAAAAAAGGAACGGTGCCGGTATTTACGGTGACGGTCAGAAATATTTCTAAAAATTCGGTGAAAATTCTCGACGTCGTAAAACGCCCGGACTTCAAAGACGCCTACGCAAGACTATCGGTAACACGATCGGGCAAGCGCGCCAACGTTCCCGTCATGATTTCCGATCCAGGACCGATCGGCGCCACCGATTGGTTGACACTCGAGCCAGGACAAACACTCAAATTCGAACACAACGGATCTCCATTGCGGCTCGAAGAATTAAACCTGGGATCTTATGAAGCCTCGTTGCAGTTGATTTACAAAATCGAATCCACGCCGATACGCTCCAACATCGTTCGATTCAACGTCGCACCATGAATGCCGGTACGCTCATCGAATATCTGTACCGTCCGCGTTTCAGTTGGTTCGTTGTCTTTCTGATCGTCCTCTGCGCCGGCGCGGCGATTTGGATGGCGCAGGACGTCGTCGATCTCTTCGACTGGTTCAATGTCGGCATCTCTGGCATCGCGGCGGTGCTGCTTC
>JAHFQD010000469.1 GCA_023266455.1 Candidatus Muproteobacteria bacterium | reverse complement strand
CAACATGCGCATCTTAGTGGCAACGCCGCCACCAGCAGAAAACCCCCCTGCTTTACCGCCGGCCGCGAGCACGCGATGACACGGCACGATAATGGCGAACGGATTACGCCCGAGCGCCTGCCCGACCGCGCGCGCCGCACCTGGCGATTTCAAACGCGTGGCGATCTCACCATAAGAAAGCGTCTTGCCCGGCGCGATCGCGCGCGCGGCCTCGTACACGCGGCGGTGAAACGGCGATACCCGTTCCATATCGAGCGCGATAGCGGAAAGATCGCTGGCTTCGCCGCGTAACAAGTTCACGATGGCGTTGATCGCGCGCTGCACGTCACGCGGCGGCGCGGTTTCGCGTGCGTCGGCGAAATCGCGCAGCAGCCGTTTACGCGTCGCCGCGTCGTTCGACTCGGGGAGCTGCACCGCCAAAATACCGTGCTCGCCCCAAACTAGGCCGCAACGGCCGATAGCGGTGTCGAAAAGCGTGAAAGCGGGCGTCGTCATCGCGCAATCCTAGCATCGGTCGCGAACGCGACGCTTGTCGAATCTTGCTTCCAAAAAAAAGCCGCCGGAGCTCGGCGGCGTTTAACTTGGAGGAATAAATCGATTTATGCGGCGCGGTGATGCCGCTTCGCCAGCGTGTTAACCAGCGGCGGCTTTTTGGTTTCGCCCGCGACTTTGAATGCGCCAACCGCTTTCACCAGGCCGACGGCTTCGTTATGCAACGAAGTCGTGGCGGCGGACGTCTCTTCCGCCAACGCGGCGTTTTGCTGCGTACCGCGATCGACCTGCGTGATCACGTCGTTGATTTGTTTAATACCGGCTTTCTGCTGTTGCGACGCTTGGCTGATTTCGCTCACAAGTTTGGTCACGCGCTGAATCGCCGTCAAAATTTCCTGCATAGTGCGGCCGGCTTCGTCGACTTGTTGGCGGCCGGCTTCGACGGTGTCCACCGAGTCGGTGATGAGCGCTTTGATTTCTTGCGCCGCATGCGCGCTGCGCTGCGCCAAATTCTTTACCTCTTGCGCGACCACGGCAAACCCTTTTCCGTGTTCGCCAGCGCGCGCCGCTTCGACCGCGGCGTTCAACGCCAAAATGTTAGTGCGAAATGCGATCGAGCTGATGACGTTGATGATGTCGGTAACTTTTCTCGATTGACCGCTAACGTCACCCATGACGCGTACCACGCTGTCCATGATCTCGCCGCCCTTGGCCGCGATGGCGCTAGCGCTTTGCGCGTGTTTGTTGGCTTGATCGGCACTGTCGGCGTTGTACGCGACCGTGCTTGTGAGCTGCGCCATGGCGATGGCAGTTTCTTCCAAGCTCGCGGCCTGCGCTTCGGTGCGCTTCGACAAATCTTGATTGCCTTGCGCGAACTGCTCGAGCGAGGTTGCCACAATGTCCGTGCGCGAACGCACTTGCAAAATGATTTGCTGCAATCGAACCACAAAGGTGTTGAAACTATCGACGACATCATTGAATTCGGTGCTGTCGCAACGCGGCAGCGTCTTCGTCAGATCGGCTTCGCTGCCGGCGATGTTGTGCAAGGCGTCGCGCACGCGGCTCAATGGCCGCAGTACCACAACGGTCAGGCTGCGCGAGAGCGCCAGCACGATAACCACATCGAGCACCAGAATTTGCAACACGAGCAATATCAAATCGGAATTCAAGGACGCGGCGATGTTGGCGCGTGACACATAGATCGTCGCCTTACCGACGGTTTTGTTCGTATACATAATCGGTGCGTCGACGTTGAAATCCGCCAGCGGAATCCCGGAGATCGGCACGACGCGGCCATTCTTGTCGCGCCCTTTGCCGCTCAGTATTTCGGAACCGTTATTCACGAAAATACCGACAACGAACGACGACGACATTTCGGATATCAGGATTTGATCAATTTGGTTTTTATCGAAGTTCCACAGCGCGTTCGGCAGACTCGTGGTCAGGCGCCCCATCATCGCCTGGACTTGCTGATCCAATAGCTCTTCGTGCGTCGCTTTGGCTTTGAAGTAATACACGGCGCCGAACGCCA
>JAHFQD010000120.1 GCA_023266455.1 Candidatus Muproteobacteria bacterium | reverse complement strand
GGTGCTCGGATTACCGTATACCGAAAACGCGTTGCTCACGACGCACAGCGGCGGCACGCCGTACGGCGCGAGCCACGTCGCCGGCATGGACAGCAAGTTGCCGCTCACCTCGGAAGAAAAAAAGCTTTGCCAAGCACTCGGCGCGCGGTTGGCGCGCACGGCGATCGCGCTCGTATCGACTTGACGCTTGCGCGCTATGCGCCGAAGCTTAAAGCAGGCCCACCTGCTACAGCGGAGGGTGACATGGCGGCAAAGCGTATCCTCATCGTCGATGACGAACCGAGTATTGTGTTGTCCTTGGAATACTTGATGAAGGAGGCCGGCTATGAAGTAAAAACAGCCAACGACGGCAACACCGCACTGCAACTGATTCAATCCCACCTTCCCGATCTCGTCCTGCTCGACGTCAATTTGCCGCAACGCAACGGTTACGAAATCTGTCGAGCCATCCGCAACGAGCCCGCGCACCGTCGCATCCGCATCATCATGCTGACGGCCAAAGGCAGCGATATCGAGCGCGAAAAGGGAATGTCTTTGGGGGCCGACAACTACATAACCAAGCCCTTCTCCACGCAAGAAGTCCTGGATAAGGTCAAGGCGTTGTTGGACGCCTAACGGTCATTGCGGCGGCGATTGCGGGCGGACCGATAGGGTGCTCTATAATGCACCCCGGTTGTGCGTCCCATGGCAGCGGCTGCCGTGGTCAACACACGAACGGCACGTTCATCGTGCCATTGCGGTATTTTCGATAACAAAGTCGCCATGCCCAATCCGGACCCCATTACCCGTCCTTCTGAACGCCGTCGGCGCGAGCGTCTGATTGCTTTGGCGTTCGTTGCGTTTTTAGCATTCAACTACCCTCTCGTCGCCATCTTCGCGCGCGATCAATTACTGTTCGGCATCCCGCTGCTTTATCTGTATTTATTCAGCGCCTGGTTTGTCGTCATCGTCTTGCTGGCCCGCGTTCTCGCGCCAAGCGACGACGAACACGGATCGACATAGTCATGTTGCAAGACTGGGTTGTCGTCACTTGTTCGTTCTTATACTTGCTGTTGCTGTTCGGCGTCGCCTACTACGGCGATAAGCGCGCCATCGCCGGACGTTCGATTATTTCCAATCCTTATATCTACACCCTGTCAATCGCGGTCTATTGCACCGGTTGGACCTATTTCGGCAGCGTCGGTCGCGCCGCTAAAACCGGCATCAGCTTTCTTGCTGTGTATCTCGGCCCGACGATCATGGCGGCGCTCTTCTGGTTGGTGCTCCGCAAGATCATTCGCATCGCTAAGCAATACCACATCACCTCCATCGCCGACTTCATCGGCTCGCGTTACGGCAAGAGCGCGTTGCTCGCCGGCTTAGTCAGCGTGATCGCGGTGATCGGTATCATGCCGTACATCTCGCTGCAGCTGAAAGCGATCTCCACCGCATTCGAAGCGGTACGAGAATATCCGTACCCCAATCTCGGCATCATGGTCAGCGCGAAACCGAGTTCGTTCTGGACCGATACTTCTTTTTACATCACCATGTTGCTCGCGGCGTTTACGATCTTGTTCGGTACGCGTCACATCGACGCCACCGAACGCCACGAAGGTTTGGTGGCCGCGATCGCGTTCGAATCGGTGGTAAAACTCATCGCCTTCATCGCCGTCGGCGTGTTTGTCACCTTTATCATTTTCGAAGGTCCGGCGGATCTCTTCACCAACACCGTCGAAACTGAAACGCTGCGTAAATTAATGAGCTTCGATAGCAGCCCCGGCGGCTATGCCTCGTGGTTATCGATGATTTTCTTATCGATGATGGCCGTCATGTTCTTGCCACGGCAGTTCCAAATCGCCGTGGTGGAAAACGTAAGCGAAGACCATCTGCGAAAAGCCGCTTGGCTCTTCCCGCTCTATCTGTTCGTGATCAATCTGTTCGTCTTACCGATCGCCTTCACCGGCGATTTTTTATTTTCCTATTCCAACGCCAATCCGGAAGCGTACGTGCTAACACTGCCGATGGTGCTGTCGACGCCCACGGGCGGGCGCGTCGAATCGCTCGCGTTATTCGCCTTCATCGGCGGTCTCTCCGCGGCAACGGGCATGGTTATCGTCGAGAACATCGCGTTGTCGACCATGGTGTGCAACGACTTGGTCATGCCGGCGTTATTGCGCATCAAGTCGTTGCGACTCATCGAACGCAAAGATCTAACGAAGCTACTGCTCTTCATCCGCCGCAGCGTTATCGTCTGTGTGCTGCTGCTCGGTTATCTGTATTTCTCGCTCATCGGCGAGTCGTATTCGCTCGTCACCATCGGTTTAGTGTCCTTCGTCGCCGCCGCGCAATTCGGACCACCGATTCTCGCCGGTATCTATTGGAAAGGCGCGAGTCGCGCCGGCGCCATCGCCGGTCTCGTCGCCGGCTTTATCGTCTGGATCTATACCCTCCTCGTTCCGGGATTCGCGCATTCCGGTTGGATTCCGATGAGTTTCGTCGACAACGGTCTGTTCGGCATTGAACTGTTGAAGCCGTATCAACTATTCGGATTCGTCGGTGTCGACATTTATACGAACTCGGTGTTTTGGAGCATGTTGGCAAACGTCGGCTTGCTCACGCTGGTCTCGCTCGCCACGCGCCAAAGCGCGTTGGAGCAAGTGCAAGCGGCGTTGTTCGTCGATGTGTTTCGCGACGCCGCCAACAGCGGCGATGCTTATTATTGGGGCGGCACCGCACGAGTCGGCGAGTTGCGTGAATTGGTCTCGCGCTTTCTCGGTGATGAAACCACGCGACGCCACTTCGCCAATTTCGCCCGTGCGCGCGCACTGCCGATGGACGATCGCTCGCCGACCGATCCGATGCTGATCAACTTCGCCGAACGCTTACTCGCCGGCACCATCGGCGCCGCGTCGGCGCGCGTGATGATGTCGTCCATCGTCAAAGGCGAAGCCATCACCATCGAGAGTGTGATGCAGATCCTCGACGAAACCTCGCAAGCCATCGAATACAGTCGCCGACTGGAACAAAAATCGCGCGAACTCGAAACCGCGAGCGCCGAGTTGCGCGCCGCGAACAAACGCTTGGAAGAACTGGATCGTTTGAAAGACGAATTCGTTTCCACCGTCTCGCATGAATTGCGCACGCCGCTCACCGCCATTCGCGCGTTCTCGGAAATCTTGCGCGACAACCCAGACATGAAACCAGAGAAGCGCCAGCAATTCTTGAGCGTGGTGGTGCGCGAAACTGAACGTCTTACGCGTCTGATCAACGACGTGCTCGATCTGGCCAAAATCGAATCCGGCTCGATGGAATGGGAAATCGCGCCGCACGATTTACGCGAACTGGTCGACAAGGCGCTCACGTCGGTGAGTCAGTTGTTTCAACAACGCGAGATTTTGTTGCTGTGGACGCCGCCCGCGCACACCGCACCGGTAGCGGTAGACGACGACCGTGTCATTCAGCTGGTGATCAACCTGCTGTCGAACGCCGCCAACTTCACACCGGCCAACGGGAAAGTGGAAGTGCGGCTGCTGCGCCAAGACAACGAATGGCGCGTTGAGATCATGGACAGCGGCCCCGGCATCGCGCCGGAAAATCTCACACGCGTATTCGATCGGTTTTGCCAAGTCGGCGATCCACACAACGGACGTCCGAAAGGCACCGGTCTAGGTCTGACGATTTGCCGCGGTATCGTTGAACATCTGCACGGCCGCATTTGGGCGGAAAGCGAAGCGGGTAAGGGCGCGACGTTCGTGTTTGTGCTGCCGGACTACAAAGAATTGATGGCGCCGCTGGCGTCTTCGTCTTAGCCTTCAAGACTGCGAAGAAAAGGAATCGTAATCCGCCGCTGCGCCGCCAGTGCTTGCCGGTCGACGCGCTCGAGCCATTCGAACAACGATGTCATGTCGCGCGGATAACGCGAAAGCACGTAGCGCGCGACACCGAGCGGCAGCTCGAAACCCAGACGTTGCGCACGTAATCGTAACGCCGCCAACTTTTCGTCGTCGGTCAAGGGTTCCAACGGATACACCAATCCCCACGCCAAACGCGTCATCAAATCCGGCAGAGATAATTTCAACTGCGTCGGCGGCGCATCGGCCGCGACGATCAACAAACCGTGACGCGCGCGCAAGCGTTCCGCCAACGTGAACACCGCCTCTTCCCACGGACGCATGCCGGCGATGACCTGCAAATCGTCGATGCAAACCAGCGCCGTCGTTTCTAATCCATCGAGCAATAACGGCGTCAATGGCAGCATCTCGCGCAACGGCGCATACGACACCGTCAGCCCGGATTCCTGCGCGCGCCGGCAAACAGCTTGCAACAGATGCGTGCGTCCACAATGACCGGCGCCCCACAAATAAATCATGCGCTCAGAAGCGCTATGCGCCGCCAAGGCATTAAGCGATTGCTTCAAGCATTCGACGGCCTCGGCGTTTTCCGCTGGTAGAAAATTTTCGAACGATGCCGAATCCTTCAGCCGCAGACCGAGTGCGAGTTGTGCGTTCATGAGCGCCGCCGGCGCACGGGGGTGGGCGCACGCATCCACGCTTCATGCGCGTGGTTCAACCAAACTTTTATCGCCGCCGCCGCCGGCAACGCCAACAACACGCCGAAGAAACCGAACAGTTGGCCGCCGGCCATGACGGCAAAAATGACGGCGACCGGATGCAAGCCGATGCGCCGACCGACGAGCCGAGGCGTCAAGATCGTGCCTTCGAGTAGTTGACCGACGCCGAACACCAGCACGACCCACAGGACCGCGATCACGTCTTGAAATTGAAGGTACGCCGAGACCGAAGCGGAAACGATGCCGATGACAAACCCGAGATAAGGTACGAAGCTCAGCGTACCGGCGAGAAGGCCGATCGGTAACGCCAGGTCCAAACCGACGAGCCACAATCCGATCGAATAGATCGCCGCCAGCGACGCCATCACCAGCAACTGCCCGCGAAAAAAGCTGCCGAGAACCATGTCGGTCTCGCGCGCCAATTGACGCACCTTCGGTTGCGCGCGCGGCGGTAATAACGCGTCGATGCGTGCCACGATCAAGTTCCAATCGAGCAGTAAATAAAAAGTCACGACGGGGATGACGAGTAGGTTCACCGCCCAGCTGATCAACGTCAGTCCCGATTTCTTCGCCGCGCCCAGGGCCTTCGTGGCCCAATCGCCGACGTCTTTCCAATGGTTCTGCAGCATGTCGCGCATGCCGGACGGTGCTATTTTGAATTTCACACCGAGCCATGTCTCAAGCCGCGGTATTTGCGCCAATGCCCAGTCGTAATACTCCGGAACTCGTTGGAAAAAACTGGAAAGACTGTCGCTTAACAACGGCACCAGGAAAAATACCAAACCGACAAAGGCGCCGATGAAAGCACAGAACACCAAGATCACACCGAGCACCCGCGGAACGCGGTGACGTTGAAGTTTCGTCACCGCCGGGTTTCCGATGTACGCCAGCAACCCCGCCGCTAAAAAGGGAGTCAGCATCGGCGCCAATTGATAGAACAACCAACCTACGAGAGCGACGATCGCGATGACCGCCGCCAACCGTGCGTTGCTCATTTCTTGCTCCTTTTCTCGGGTGCCTCTTTCTTGTGCACCCCCCAAACCCAAACGTAATGGATGCCGCTCGCCACCGTCGTGACGAATACGACCCCCATCATCGCGTTCAATATGATCGGCAAATTCATCCCCGCCGCTTCGTGCGCTAATACCGCAATCATGAGGGCGATCTGCATAAAGGTATTGAACTTGCTTAGGAGGCTCGGGCTCATCTGCACGGCCCCGACCATCGAGGTATAAGCGAGGTAACCGCCGACGATCAATAAATCTCGGAACACCACCGTCAATACCAACCAGAACGGCAGATGATTGAGCAACATCAACATCACGTAGCTCGACACCAGCAAACTCTTATCGGCGATCGGATCGAGAATCGCGCCGAAACGCGTGGTGCAACGAAAACGCTTGGCGATCCAACCGTCGAGGGCGTCGGTAATGCCCGCGATCACAAAGACGCCCAGCGCCGCGGCGTAGTTATGATCTTTTAATAACAGGATCAATACCGGTACGAGCGCGATGCGGGATAGCGTCAGTAAGTTCGGTAATTGCGCAATGCCAACGGCCATGGGCCCGCACGCTTGCCCGGGAGCTGCGCCGAAGTCAACAGTAAATATCGACGACTGAATTTAGCGAGGTGCGGCTAGTGTAAAAACAAACCCGCGTTAGG
>JAHFQD010000468.1 GCA_023266455.1 Candidatus Muproteobacteria bacterium | reverse complement strand
AAGTTGGCTTCGGCGACGTGCTTGCACGTATTCCGCAGGAAACCTCGAAGACGCGCGACATCACGGGTGGTCTACCACGCGTGGCCGAGCTGTTCGAAGCGCGTAAGCCGAAGGATCACGCGGTATTGGCCGAAGTATCGGGCGTTATCTCGTTCGGTAAGGACACCAAAGGCAAGCAGCGCCTGATCATCACCGACAAGGACGGCGAAGAGCACGAGTACTTAATCCCGAAGGGCCGCCACATCACCGTGTTCGAAGGCGAAACCGTGGAGCAGGGCGACACCATCGTCGACGGCGCGCCGGTCGCTTCCGACATCTTGCGTTTGCTCGGTGTTGAAGCGCTGACGAACTACATCGTCGATGAAATCCAAGACGTGTATCGTCTGCAGGGCGTGAAGATCAACGACAAGCACATCGAAGTGATCGTGCGCCAGATGCTGCGTAAGGTGAAGGTCCTCGACTCCGGCGAAACCCGTTTCCTCCCCGGCGAGCAAGTCGAACGCTCGCGCATACTGGAAGAAAACGAAATGCTGGAGAAGTCCAAGAAGCAAGCCACGTGGGAGCCGATGTTGCTCGGTATCACGAAGGCCTCGCTCTCGACCGAGTCCTTCATCTCGGCGGCGTCGTTCCAAGAAACCACGCGCGTACTCACCGAAGCCGCTATTACCGGCAAGATGGATTCGCTGCGCGGTCTCAAGGAAAACGTCATCGTCGGTCGTCTCATCCCGGCGGGCACGGGCTTGGCGTATCACCAAGAACGCCGCAAACGACGTATGGAAGGTAAGGAAGAAGCACGCGAACTGGAGCAGGCCTTATCCGCTGGCACCAGCGGTGCGGCGGCTTGATTGCCACGCTAACGCGTTAAGTAGTTAGCAACAGAAACGCCGCTCTTTGAGCGGCGTTTCTGTTTGCGTGCGCTGCTAAAAATATTGTTGTGCCAAATTTACTGCGGGATATTTTTTCACGGGAAAAATGATTACTAGTAGACGGACTTAATTTGTTACGGGTAAAAGCAATGAGGGAATTTCTGCACCGATTGATTGAACAGTGGATGACGCATCATTTTTTTTCTTGGGTGCAGGCACGCCAATTCGCGAGCTGGTGTAGGCAGTACGTAGGCAAAGGCGATTCAACTATAAATTGCGATTTTGAAGAATTTTTCCAACGCGAAAATTGCACTGTGGAGCAGTGTTACGGAGAAATTTCACAACGCATAAAAGAACAATCCATTAATCTGGTTAAAATTACCAGAGGTAATAAACGTGACAATTTTGTTATCGATGGACTTAAAACTGACCATCTCATCTCCGAAATTCAATTCACGCAAGATGTGGCAGGTACGATTTCGTTAAAAAATCTCAATATTGGAACCTTGCAAATATACGATCGAATTTCTTTCGACCCGTTGATAATTCAAGCGAGCGAATGTCGGATAAGAAAATTAAAAATATTATCGGGAGGATCGAATAAAAATCCTTCTTCGGTGATTCTTCAAAATTCCAATGTTGGCTTGCTTACTGTCGACGTTGGTGCCGTGAAGGATTTACACGTAAGAGGCGGTTGCGTGCTCGATTTCGGTTGCCCGCCACCGGATGCAGGTAATCCATTTGTTGGTTCAGTAACGTTTGAACTGAATGTTTTTTTGCCAAGGCAGACGAGAAATTATCCGCTAAGCGGGCCTCAATGCTATCGGAACATGAGAGCCCATTTAAGAAAACTTGAAAATACGACGGCAGCGAATCTATTTCATGCCGTTGAATTAGCGGTAGAGCGAGAAAAAGACTCTTGGACAAACCGTACTATAAGCAGGCTATATGAGTGGTTCTCTGATTTTGGAGGATCAATTCTTCGCCCTTTCCTTTGGCTGGTACTGTTTTTCTGTGGAACGCTATTGATAGTGACGAATTGCGACTGTGTTGTGCCTGCGTTCGATTCGCATGAGATGACGATTGGTTGGAGAGCTTTTCTTACGGAAGAGTCTATTGAGGCCAAATGGGCAGCGGCGTTATATATCGTTTTTCAATCTATCCTG
>JAHFQD010000467.1 GCA_023266455.1 Candidatus Muproteobacteria bacterium | reverse complement strand
ACTTCTATCCGATGCTGAAAAAACTGCGCGCCGACGGGCGCCAATACATTCTTTGCGGCGATTGGAATATCGCGCATAAAGAAATCGATCTAAAAAATTGGCGCTCGAACCAAAAAAATTCCGGCTTCTTACCGGAAGAGCGTTCGTGGTTAACGAACGTTTTCGACGAACTCGGCTGGGTCGACGTGTTTCGCACGCTTAATCAAAAACCGGATCAGTACACATGGTGGTCGAACCGCGGCCAAGCGTGGGCGAAGAACGTCGGGTGGCGCATCGATTACCAAATTGCCACGCCAACCATGGCCAAGAAGGCGACGAAGGAGCGAATTTATAAGGAGCAACGTTTCTCCGATCACGCGCCGTTGATAATCGATTACGATTACGAACTATAAGCCGCGCACTCAAGGAGCTGCTCAAGGCGTGATGTCACGACCTTCGCTCTTCATACAAAATCTATTGTCGCCATCGATCCGAGGCCTAGCCTTGAGCGTGGCCGGCGGATTTTTTTGTAGCTGGTTGCAGACGCCGCTACCGTGGATGATCGGACCGCTGCTGGCGACCGCTTCGATGCGATTGCTGGGCACGGACGTTAGTGGACCTAAGAACGCGCGCAGCGTCGGACAAACCTTAATCGGTTGTTCGCTTGGATTGTATTTCACGCCCGTGGTTGTCGGCGCGTTGTCCGAACACATGTCGTTGATGGTGTTCGCGGCGTTTCTCTCCATCCTCGTCGGTTATCTGTGCGCGTTTTTTCTCGCCGGTGTTTCCGGCGCTGATAAAACCACCGCCGTGTTGGCGTGCATGCCAGGAAGCGCCGCAGAAATGACGACGCTCGCCGAACGTCACGGCGCGAGCGTCGACAGAGTGGTGTTCGCGCAATCGCTGCGCATGTTATTGGTGGTGATCCTGGTACCGACGGCATTGACCTTGGTCGGCGCGCACGGCACCGATCCTTATATTCCCTCGCCGCCGCATATTAGTTATCCGGGGCTCGCGCTGTTGTTCACCTTCTGCGTGACCGGTGGCGCGATCCTCGCGGCGCTGAACGTACCGAACGCGTGGATGCTGGGTCCGCTGGCGGTGAGTATCGCGGTGACGATTGGCGAACTCGGTTTGTCCGGTGTGCCGCAGGTGTTATCGAACCTCGGACAATTGTTGCTTGGCTGCATTCTCGGCGCGCGATTCGATCGTAAATTTTTAAAAGGCGGCCGGCGTTTTATCTTGAGCGTTATCGGCAGCATTTTTTTAGCGCTGATTTTGTCGGCCTTCGTCGGCGCTGCTTTGGGATTCCTGAGCGGCATCCCGGTGGCGACCATGGTGTTGGCCGCCGCTCCTGGCGGCATCGGCGAAATGGGTATCACCGCCAAGGTATTACAGCTCGGCGTTCCCTTAGTAACGGCGTTTCACGTGACGCGCATTGTAATTCTCGTCACGCTGGCGTCGCCGATGTTCAAATTAGCGCGTCGGGTGCACGCCCGAATTCGCCACCGACCGAGAGATTGATCAACTTGTGAATTATCGCCACCTGTTTCACGCTGGAAACTTCGCCGATGTTTTTAAACATACGGCGCTGGCACTTTTGTTACGCACGTTTCACGCCAAGGAAACGCCGATGTGTTACGTCGAAACCCATGCTGGCGCCGGTCGTTATGATCTGCGCAACGTGAACGCCCAACGCAGCGGTGAATTTCGAAACGGCATCGAACGACTATGGCGGACAAAAGACGCATCGGCGACGCTGACACCTTATCTCGATATCGTGCATGCGCTAAATCCCGGAAACGATTTGAAAAGCTATCCCGGCTCGCCTTTGATCGCGCGCCGATTGTTGCGCGAGCAAGATCGAATGCTGTTATGCGAACGCCATCCCGACGAGTATGCGTTTCTCAAAATGGAGTTCGCCAATGATCGCCAAGTCGCGGTGCATGAGCGCGACGGCTACGAAGCGTTCAAGGCTTTTCTGCCGCCGAAAGAGCGACGCGGGTTGGTGTTGATCGATCCGCCTTACGAGCAACGCGACGAATTCGAATGCATCA
>JAHFQD010000119.1 GCA_023266455.1 Candidatus Muproteobacteria bacterium | reverse complement strand
AAGCTGTAACGAAAGAATGACCGAAAAAAGCAAGATTTTCGTACTGGACACCAACGTCCTCATCCACGATCCGACCGCTCTGCTCCGCTTCCACGAACACGACATCGTATTACCGATCGTCGTGCTTGAAGAGTTGGACCGCGCCAAAGTCGGTATGTCGGAAGTTGCGCGCAACGTACGCCAAGTAAGTCGGCTACTCGACGATTTGGTCGAAAAAGCCAATGGCGAAATCACGCGCGGCGTAAAGATTCCGTCGTACTCGCCGGAAGTGCAAACCGGGCGCCTCTACTTCCATCTGGACGCGGTGAAAGCCAAGCTGCCCGACGGCATGTCGCTGCAGAATCCGGACAACGTGCTGCTCGGCGTCACGATGGATATGGGCAAAGCCCATCCCGAACGCGAAGCGGTGTTGGTGACGAAAGACATCAACCTGCGCGTCAAAGCGCACGCGCTCGGCATCCACGCCGAGGATTACACCAACGACCAGGTACTCGACGACGCCAACCTGCTCTATTCCGGCATCGACAAACTCGAAGCGGATTTCTGGGACAAGCACGGCAAGGAAATGGAGTCGTGGAAAGAAGAAGGCCGTACGTTCTACCGCATCAAAGGTCCACGCGCGAAATCCTGGCTGCCGAATCAGTTCATCTACACCAGCGAAGACAAACCGTTCGAAGCCATCGTACGTCGCCGCGAAGGCGAAAGCGTGGTGATCGAGGTGGTCAAAGACTTCACCTCCGAGCGCCACAAAATCTGGGGCATCAACGCGCGTAACCGCGAGCAGAACTTCGCGTTCAATCTGCTGATGGACCCGGAAATCGACTTCGTCAGCATGCTCGGCCACGCCGGCACCGGTAAAACGTTGATCACCCTGGCCGCCGCGCTCACGCAGACGCTTGAGACCAAGCGCTACAGCGAAATCATTATGACGCGCATGACCGTGCCCGTCGGCGAAGACATCGGCTTCTTGCCAGGAACGGAAGAAGAAAAGATGGGTCCGTGGATGGGCGCGCTCGAGGACAACCTCGAAGTGTTGCTCGAAACTGCGAGCCACGACCACGGCGCTTGGGGACGCGCGGCGACGCACGAATTCCTGCGCAGCCGCATTCGCATCAAGTCGCTTAACTTCATGCGCGGCCGCACGTTCTTGAAGAAATTCCTGATCATCGACGAAGCGCAGAACTTGAGCCCGCATCAAATGAAGACGCTCATCACGCGCGCCGGTCCGGGAAGTAAGGTCGTGTGCTTGGGCAACATCGCACAGATCGACACGCCGTATCTGACCGAGACCACCTCGGGTCTCACCTACGTCGTCGACTGCTTTAAGAACTGGGAACACAGCGGACACATCACGTTGCAACGTGGTGAGCGTTCGCGCCTGGCCGATTACGCCACGGAAATTTTGTAGCGCCGGAATGATCCAGGGTCTATGCGCCGCAAGCTCCACCGCCTTAATTACATCGCGCGGCGACAGCTTGGCCCTGGATTAATCACTGGCGCCGCGGACGACGATCCGAGCGGCATCGCCACCTACTCGCAAGCCGGCGCGCAGTTTGGCGTCGGCATGCTGTGGACCATGTTGTTCACCTACCCGCTCATGACCGGGATCCAAATGGTGAGCGCGCGCATCGGTCGCGTCACCGGCCAGGGTCTGGCCGCCAACATCCGCAACATTTTTCCGCGATGGGTGCTGTATCCGATCATCCTCGCCTTTCTACTCGCTAACACCGTCAACATCGCCGCCGACCTCGCCGCCATGGGCGAGGCCTTGCGATTACTGATCGGCGGTCCGGAACACGGTCATGCTGTCGTCTTCGGTGTGATCTCGTTACTGCTGCAAATTTATATTCCTTACGAACGCTACGTACGCATACTCAAATGGCTAACGCTGGCGCTGCTCGCCTACGTCGCGGTCGTCTTCGCAGTACATATCTCATGGCGCGAGTTGGCGGCGGGAACTTTGTTGCCGCGCATCACGTTCGACCAAAAATATTTGACGGTACTGGTCGCCGTATTCGGCACTACTATCAGCCCGTATTTATTTTTCTGGCAAGCCTCGCAAGAAGTCGAAGAGCTGCGAGCTAACCCACGCGCCAAAGCCCTGTTCCACTCGCCCGAACAAGCGCGCAAGCATCTGAAACGCATCAAAGTCGATACCTACATCGGCATGGGCTTTTCGAATGTCATCGCCTTTTTCATCATTCTCGCTACCGCGGCAACGCTGCACGTCGCCGGTATCACGAAAATCGACACCGCCGCGCAAGCCGCCGAAGCCCTGCGCCCCATCGCCGGCGACCTGGCCTTCGTTATTTTCAGTCTCGGTATTATCGGCACGGGCATGCTCGCCATTCCCGTCCTCGCTGGCGCCACCGCCTACGCCGTCGCCGAAACATTTGAATGGCCCCAGGGGCTCGATCGGAAACTTCCAGAGGCCAAAGAGTTCTACGCCATCATTACCCTCGCAACCTTGGGCGGCATCGCGCTCGATTTCGCACCGATTAATTCGTTTCAGGCGTTATTTTGGAGCGCCGTTATTAACGGCGTGATCTCGGTGCCGATCATGGCAATCATGATGATCATGGCGGATAAAAAAAGCGTCATGGGAAAATTTGTCGTTTCTCGCCACTTGAAAATCTTAGGCTGGGCCGCCACCGGCGTCATGCTCGCGGCGGTCGCGGCAATGTTTATAACGATGTAATTTCTTAACGTGTGCTGTCGTTAAATAGAGACGGTTGCTAAAAAATTCAGCGAATATTTATTCGTAAATTTCTAATTATTTTTTCTGTCGCAGAAACACCACCAACCGTTCCAATGACGCGTCGAGCCTGTTGCACTGACGCGATAGCTTCATGATACTTGCGGTCCCTTGATAACCGAAGAATAAATGGAATGCATAAGCTCCGACGCACTTCCGTGGGCTTAGGGTGGATTCTCGCATTCGCGGTCGATGTCGCCGCCGCGCAGCCCACAACACCGCCGCCAGACATTACCCAGACCTATCCCGAACATACGCGCGCCGTCGAATTGGGACGCGCGGGTCAACTCGATCAGGGCTTAGCGATTCTGCGTAAACTGCTGCGCGATTTTCCCGACGACTATCCGCTCAATCGCGATTACATTTTGCTCAGCAAGTGGAAAGGCGATTGCAAAGACGCGCTGACGCGGTTCGAGCGCGTGCGTCAACACGAACCCTTCGAACCGTATTTCGTCGACGCCGTCGCCGACTGCGCCTCGCGCCAAGCGCAAGCGGGCGAACACGACGCAGCGTTGGACGCGTTGGAAATGCTGGCGGCGCGTCCGCCGCGAAATCAAAAAATCGAACGCGACATCGTCGTCGTCCGCGCTTGGAAACGCGATTGTCGTGGTGCGTTGGAATATTACGATCGCTTATCGGATCGATCGACGCCCGAACCATATTTCGCACTGGCAGCGGCGGAATGTTTACGCAGCGAAGGTCGCCGTAAAGAATCCGTGGCCTTGCTGGAACAAGCATTGGAAGCCGCACCGGGAGATTCGCGTCTCGAAAGCGCCTTGACCCGAGCGCGCGCCGGTTTGCCGTTGGCGTTGCGCGACGAAGACTATAACGAATTCATTTTTGATCTCGCCTCCGATAAATCCGACAAAGGCTTGCGCGAATGGTATAGCCGCGCCGAAGTCAGCACGCGCATGGCGACCAACACGCGCGTCTACGCGCGCTATCTCGCGACACGCGCCGAAGATCGAACCTACCGCCACGGCGACATGAACCGCGCAGGCTTGGGTGTGCGTTACCGTTTCAATGAGCAACTGTTGGGAGACGCCGAAGTATCGAGCGACGTTAGCGAAAGCGACCGCAATGGCACAGCCGCGCGTTTGTTTTACCAACCGCTCGACACCTGGAATTTCGAACTCGGCTATACCAGTTGGGCCGAAGACATCCCGCTGCGCGCGCGCAACGTAGATATCGACGCCTCGCGCTGGAACGCCGCGGCCGAATACAACAGCCTCGACTACGTCTGGTACGGACGCGTGAGCGCCAGCCGCTACGATTTTTCCGACAACAACGAACGCACCAGTTTGTTCGGCACCATCGGTTACGCCTACGAAATGCTGCCGTATCGCGAACAGCGCGTGTACCTCGAAGCCTATGAATCGAGCAACACGATCGATACCGCGCCTTATTTCAATCCGAAGCACGACCGCAGTCTCGGCGTCGTGCATCGCACCGACTTTGTGCTCGATTCGCGTTACCAGCGCCATGTAGACACGCTGTATCTCGCCGTGTCGGCTTACAACCAACAAGGCTTCGGCACCGACGACCGTTGGAGCGTGAAATACGAACAGCGCTACGACTTCGACGATTTCTCCGCGTTCTCCTGGTCCGCACGCTACGGTCGGTTTATCTACGACGGCACCGCCGAAAATGAAACGCGCCTCGAACTGCATTACCTGAGGAGATTCTGATATGTGGCGCGCGGCGATCGGCGCCGTCTTCGTGTTACTCGGCGGGGTCTTACTCGGCGGCATCGCACGCGCAGAATCGCCCGTTATTTCCGCCGTGGCGTATCACGACATCGTCGATCGGCGCGGCGGCGACGCATTCGCTATCACGCTCGACGAATTCAAACGCCAATTGCGTTATCTCAAAGACGAGGGCTATACGCCCATCAGTTTGCGTCAGTTGGACGACGCGCGTCGCGACGGCACGCCGCTGCCATCGCGACCGGTGTTGCTGACCTTCGACGACGGACTAAAGAGTTTCGCCACGCATGCGTTACCGGCGTTGAGGGAGTATGGCTATCCAAGCGTGTTGGCGGTGGTTACGTCCTGGATAGATGGCCGCACCGTTCTTGAAGGGCATCGCGGACAACAGCCGCTGTCGTGGAACGAACTGCGCGAAATCCGCGACGCCGGCGACGTTGAAATTATTTCTCACACCGACGATCTGCATCGCGGAATTCGCAACAATGCGCAAAACAATACCGGCGCCGCGGGCACTACGCGCGAATATCGCGCCAACGGCGTCTACGAATCCGAAGAACAATTCCGCGCGCGCGTACGCGCCGATCTAACGCGCTCGACGCAGCGCTTGCGCGCCGAGTTGAACATTTCGCCGGCGGCAGTCGCGTGGCCCTATGGCGAATACGACGCCGTCACCGTCGACGAAGCGCAACGACTCGGCATGCGTTATCACTTAACGCTCGACGAAGAATCGACCGAGCTGTCGACGTTGCCGCGTATCAACCGTCTCCCCTTCAATGGCTATCGCCGCTTGGCCGACTTCGATTCGATGTTGCGCCTGCGCGATCACAAGCGCGAGCAATTGCGTTTTGTCGATCTCACGCTCGACGCCTTTCGCGGCCTGAACGCGGCAGAACAGGAACGCAAACTGTCCGAGCTACTCTCGCGTTTAGAATTGCTGCCGGTGAACGCGGTAGTGATCGACGCCTTCGCCGCCAACGACGGTGCTGCGTTTTTCGCTAATCCATCCATACCGGTCGCAGCCGACGTACTCGGCCGCGTGATCCAGCAAATCCGCGTTCGCAATGGCATACGGCGTGTGTACCTACGCTTCCCGGGAAATTTAGCGCCGCCGGTTTATCGCGAGTTAGCCCGACTACACCGCTTCGCCGGCGCCGTCATCACCGACGTCGAACCCGCGCAGGCGCAGCCACTGATCGCACTGCTCCGTTATCATCATCCCGCGATTAAAATCGGACTGCCGACGCCGTCGGCCGCAAGCGATTTCGCCTGGCTCGAACTGGACGCGCAATCAGACAACGATGCGATCGCGGATAAAGTCCGCGCCGCGCTGGCGCAAGAACAACGTGTTTTATTTATTCTGCGACGCACGCCGGAATTATCCGACGAGCGACTGGCGACAGCGATGCGCACGCTGCGCCGCGCCGGCGCGCGGCATTACGGTTATGACAAAGATGATCCGACGCGACAACGACCGGCGATAACGCGTATCGGAGCGGAATTACGCGCTTACGCAATCGGCGATGACAGGGGGTATTGATGGCCGAGTTTATGGAATTTATTTCTTACTTCGTATTTTTCTATCCATTGTTCATGGCGTGCTTTTGGATGATCGGCGCCATGCTGTTTTTCTTCCGCCATGAGCGCGGCCGAAAAACACCGCCGGAGCTGTCATCGTATCCACACGTAGCGATCTTGGTGCCCTGTCATAACGAAGCCGTCGGCATCGTTAAAACCATTGCGCAGTTGCAGCGTAACAAATATCCCGATTTCGAAATCATCGCCATCAACGA
>JAHFQD010000118.1 GCA_023266455.1 Candidatus Muproteobacteria bacterium | reverse complement strand
CGGCGCGTATAACAAAATGGCGCGTCTATCGGCGGCGGAGCTCAAGCGCGGTGTCGTGTGTTCCTCCGCCGGCAATCACGCCCAAGGCGTGGCGCTGGCAGCACAGAAGCTCGGTGCCAAAGCGACGATTGTCATGCCGCGCACCACGCCGTTGATCAAAGTTGACGCCGTGCGCGCGCTCGGCGGGATGGTCGTGTTGCACGGTGATAACTACGACGCGGCGTACGAACACGCGCGCGAACTGAGCATCGCGCGCAAACTCGTGTTCGTGCATCCCTACGACGATCCGGAGGTGATCGCTGGACAGGGGACGATCGGTTTGGAAATTTTGAAGGAACATGCCGATGAGTTGGACGCCATCTTCGTTCCCATCGGCGGCGGCGGATTGATCGCGGGCATCGCGGTGTACGTGAAGCAGATGCGACCGGAGATAAAAATCATTGGGGTCGAACCGGAAGACGCCGACGCCATGTATCGCTCGCTCAAAGCGCGCAAGCGCGTGACGCTGGATCACGTCGGTATCTTCGCCGACGGCGTGGCGGTGCGACAGGTGGGACAGGAGACGTTCCGTTTATGTCAGCGTTATGTCGACGACGTGATTGTGGTGACGAACGACGAAATTTGCGCGGCGATCAAAGACGTTTTTGAAGACCGCCGTTCTATTCTCGAACCCGCCGGCGCATTGTCCGTTGCCGGCGTCAAACGCTACGCCGAGCGACATCATAAGAAAAATAAAAATTTCGTCGCCGTGGCGTCGGGCGCCAATATTAATTTCGACCGTTTGCGTTACGTCTCCGAGCGCGCTGAGATCGGCGAGCGCCGCGAGGCGGTGTTCGCGGTCACGATTCCGGAGCGCGCCGGCGCGCTGAAAAAATTCTGCATGATCGTCGGTAATCACAACATCACCGAATTTAATTATCGCTACGCCGACGCGGGGAACGCGCATATCTTCGTCGGGTTGCAGATTCGCGACGCGGCGGAGATTAAACGACTGGCGACGTCGTTACGGCGCCATGGGTATCCCGTGCTCGACATGACCGACAATGAAATGGCGAAACTGCACATTCGTCATCTCGTCGGCGGTCGCGCGCCGGAGGCGGCGCATGAAATGCTTTATCGCTTCGCATTTCCCGAGCGGCCGGGCGCGCTCATGAATTTTCTCGATAAGATGGGTGGTCGCTGGAATATCTCGCTGTTTCATTACCGCTCGCATGGCGCCGATTTCGGTCGCGTGCTGGTGGGTATGCAAGTACCTTCGAAAGATAAAGGCGCGTTTCAGAAATTTCTTGATTCGCTCGATTACGAGTACACCGACGAAACGCGCAATCCGGCTTACAAATTATTTTTGGGATGAGTCGGTGTCGGCGGTAAATGTTCGGGGACGTGCGGGTGCGGCGTGTCTTCATGTTCCGTCGGCGCGAGATCGGCGTTGGCCGGTCCGTCGATAACATGTCCATAGGCATCGAAGCGCGATCCGTGACAAGGGCAGTCCCAGGTACGTTCGGTTTGATTCCAACACACGACGCCGCCTAAGTGCGGACAGATCGCGGAATGTGTGTGGACGACGCCGGTTTCATCACGAAAAGCCGCGATCTTTTTTATTCCACGACGAATGACCGCGCCACTGCCCGGCGCGATGGCCTCCATGCTATCGACCTCGCCATGCGTGACATAAGCGGAGTATTGCGCGACGGCGTTGACGTTTTCTAACGCGAAATCTTTAATGGCACGCAGCGGTTTACGATTGGGGCTGTAGAGTTTGGCCCAGGGATTGTCGCGATCCATGATCAAGTCGGTAATTAGCATACCGGCGATGGTTCCATGCGTTAAACCGTTGCCAGAATCTCTGGTGGCGATATACACGTTCGGTGTGTCCAGCGGATTGCGTCCAATAAACGCCAATCCATCTACCGGTTCCATGACTTGCCCAGACCAACGAAACGCGATTGCGCGTCCACGTTTCTAAACGTTCAAAGCAGGCGTCGGTGTCGTGTTGTTGACCGGTTTTATGGTCTTCACCACCGACCAACAATATATCGCCGCTTTGATCGGTGGCTTCCATGACGCGTAGATAGTGATAAGGATCCGACGTATCCCAGGCCAGCACGCGCTTCACCGAACCGATCGGAATGCGAATGCCGATGACATACGTGCGATACGCTGCTTGTTTGGTATGCACGACGACGCGGTTGCTGATGGGCGTATTCGTAGCGACCACAATGGCGTCGGCCATGACGTGCGCGCCGTAGCGCGTCGCGACGCAACACGGCAAATCGCTGTCGATGTGCGTAACGTGGCTTTGCGTATAGATGGTGCTGCCGGATCGACAAATGAGTCTCGCCAACGCACCGAGATAAGCGAGCGGATTGAACTGAGCTTGTTCGCCGAAGCGCAAGCACGGCCCCGTATCGAAAAAAGAATAGGGACCGTTCGACGACAGTTGTACGTCTGTTAATCCCGCACGTTGCGCGGCTTCTAATTCGCGATGAAGAATTTCGGTCGACTCGTCCGGCGGCGCGAATAAATAACCGTCGACGCGTTCGAAATCGCAATCGATCCGTTCGCGGCGCACGATGGATTCGATTAAGTCGATCGCCGCGCGGTGACTGCTCGCCGCCAGGCGCGCGCCTTCCATGCCGTGCAACCGTTCCAGTTCGACGTAACGATCGTCGAGCGCGGAGGCGAGATGCCCCGTGCTGCGAGAGCTTGCGCCACCCGCGACCGAGCCGTCATCTAACACGACGACGGTTTGACCTTCGCGAGAGAGCAGGTAAGCGGTGGTTAAGCCGACGATACCGGCGCCGATAACGCAAACGTCTGCGCGTACGGTACCTTGCAGGGGGGTGAAATCCGGCAACGGCGTCGACATCCATACCGACTCGGTGTAGCCAGAATCGTTCGCCATCCGTATGCCTCCGGTTTGGAACCGGTTCCCTTACTTGGTAAGAGTAAGACGCGGATTATCGTCGCGAGTTCCTGACGCCGACGAATGAAAAACGAACCGCTATTTCTTGGGGGGAGGAGCGTCGGCGAGTTGGAGAATAATGTCCCACTCGTCTTTCATGACCGGCATCACTGATAAACGATTGCCGCGCTGTACCAACCGCATGTTCTTTAACGCGCGATGGGCTTTAAGTGTTTCCAACGACACTGTTTGCTTAAAAGCGCTGACGAATTTCACGTCGACCATGGACCACAGTGGGTTTTCTGGCGTGCTTTTGGGATCGTAGTGATCGCCGTGACGGTCCCAAGCGGTGTGATCGGGGTAGGCCGCGCGCGCGATTTTCATGATGCCGACCACGCCCGGCTCGGGACAGCTGGAATGATAGAAAAACGCCAGATCGCCGGATTGCATCGCGCGCATGAAATTACGCGCCTGAAAATTACGCACGCCGTCCCAGGGCGCAGTTTTGCCCGATCGTTTTTTTAACGTGTCGATGCCGAAGACGTCCGGCTCGGATTTCATCAACCAGTAGTTCATGACTTCGCGCTTTCATCCAGTCGAATACGTTCAATGCCACGACAGCGACCGCTGGTTTCGTCGAGTTCCAGCAGCGCTGCGCATAAGGTGCCTTCGCCTTGCGCGACGTCGAAGCGCGCCGGCAGTTTTTGTACGAAGCGCTGCAGCGCGCCTTCTTTCTCTAGACCGATCACGGAGTCGTAGCAACCACTCATGCCGACGTCGGTGAGATAGCCCGTGCCTTTCGGCAAGATGCGTTCGTCTGCGGTTGGAACGTGCGTGTGAGTACCGACGACGGCGCTGACACGTCCGTCGAGAAACCAACCCATCGCCATTTTTTCGCTGGTGGTCTCGGCGTGCATGTCGACGAAGATGAGACGCACGTCCGCCGGTTTTTGTTGCAATGCTTGCTCGGCGCAGGCGAACGGGCAGGCGAGTTGAGGTTGCATGAACATGGTGCCGAGCAAATTCAGCACGCCGACTTTGTGACCGCTGCGCGTGGTCGCGACGTGCCAACCAGTGCCGGGCGTTCCCGCCGGGTAATTGTGGGGGCGCAACAAACGCGGTTCGGTTTTTATGTATTCGAGCGCCTCGCGCTTATCCCAAACGTGATTGCCGTTAGTGAGCACGTCGACTTCGGCCGCGAGCAAACTCTCGACCGTGTCGCGCGTCACGCCGTTGCCGCCAGCGATGTTTTCCGCATTGGCGACGACGAGATCGAGCGCGTAGGTGCGTCGCAAACGCGGGACGTGGGCGCGCACCGCGCGTAAGCCTGGTTCGCCCATCACATCGCCGATGAAGAGCAGTTTCATACGTATTCCATTAAGTCGTCATGAGGTAAGTCGCACGATCGGTGACCACGGCGTCCAGCGGCACATCCCAGCTTTCTTGCGGCAGTGTGTCGACTTTCTGCGAGTCGAACGCCAAGCCGATGAGCCGCGGTTTGCGCCAGCGGTGGCGCCGTGTCAAAAATTCCAGACTACGGTCGTAGAAACCGCCGCCCATACCGAGCCGGTTGCCGTGCTCATCGAACCCAACCAGCGGCAATAGGATGAGATCTAAATCTTGCGCCCGTACCAATAGGCGCGACGCTACCAGCGGTTCGAGAATGCCGTAGCGGTTGAGCACGTAATCGGTATTCGTGGTTCGCGGCGCGAACCAGAGGCGATCGTGATTGATTCGCGACAACACCGGCAGATAACAACGTTTGCCGAGTTGCAGCGCGCGTTCGACGATGGGATCGGTATCGATCTCGCCGTCCGTGGGGACGTAAGAAGCGATGCGCCGGCTGTTGCGGAACATCGGCAACGTCGTCAAATGCGCGACGAGTCGTGTGGCGGCGGAACGACGCGCATCCGGCGGGACGAGACGACGTTGTTCACGTAGGGAACGACGCAGTTCCGCTTTTACGTGCGACGCTGATGTGGACACGAGCAAGTTCCGACGAGATAAAAAAGGAACGCCCTCCGCGAATGCCGTGCTATTCCGTCACCTTGAACCGAGAGGTTCAAGTGGAGGCCTCCGAGACGCCATTAGGCTTCCCACCGAAGCGGGCATGCACACCGACGTCTGCAATCTGGCCTCTTAACTGAAAAATAGGTTCACAGGATTCTGGAACAGTCACGAACACCGCAGGGGGCGCAGATCAATAATATACCGATCGATAGGCGGGCGCACGGACGGCTGATTAAAGGCTTGTTTTATTGGTGCAGAACCGATTCGATTTTGATTTGCAGCGAACGTAGTTTCTGATTCACGTCCGTCGGCATCCCACCTTGACCGCGCAACTCCAGTAGTTCGTGCGCGAGGTTGAGCGCCGCGATGATCGCGATGCGTTCACTGCCGATGACTTTGCCGCTGGTTTGAATCTCGCGCATCTTCTTGTCGAGAAACGACGCAGCGCTAACCAGCGCTGCGCGTTCGTTTTCCGGACAAGCGACCACGAATTCTTTGCCCAAAATCGAAACGGTTACACCGTCGGCGGGAGTCGTTTTCATGAGTGGCCTCGTTCGAGTGCTTTAAGCCGGTCGATCATGGTTTCGATGCGCTCGCGGGCGACGCGCGTCTTTTCCATCAAGCGCACGTGCCGCTGGTTGAGCACGTCGTGCTCGCTTTTAAGCGACTGGTTTTCTTGACGTAAACGCTGGCAGGCATTGATCAACTCATCAATGCGAGTCTCGAGCTTTCTTAGATCTTCGCTTTCCACGGCATCTCGAGTTGCAGTTGACTGCGCCAATATTAGGTCTGGCAGGTTTTTGGGTCAACGGCCAAGCGGATCCGCCGGTTGACCGTGGTAAACTCGCTCCCACAGCCAGCCACCCCACCCCCTATGTCCGCCGACCCCAATCTTTCCGACTACGAGACGCTTGAACCTTTGCTGCGTGCCGCAGAGACGGTCGGTGCCGCCGAAGCCCATGGTTTAATCACCGGTGTTTTGTGCGCCCCGCAGGCCAACGCGGCCGCGCTGGGAAAGACCGTTTTAGCCGACATGAATCCGGGAACGCATGCGCTGGAAATCGAGCGCCTGCTCGGCGCGTTACGCGCACGGACGCAGCGGCAACTCGACGAACGGGCCTCGGAGTTCGCACCACTTCTGCCGGCGGACGAAAGCGCGCTCGCTCAACGTAGCGCATCGCTGGCGGATTTTTGCCGCGGTTATCTCATGGGGCTCACGGCCGGCGGCGTTACCGATTTAGCCCAGCTTTCTGGGGACGCGCGCGAGATCGTGCAAGATTTGATGGAAATTTCCGAAGCCGAAATCGAACCGGACGACGACGAGGCGGAAGAAGACGCATTGATCGAGCTAACCGAA
>JAHFQD010000466.1 GCA_023266455.1 Candidatus Muproteobacteria bacterium | reverse complement strand
CGTGATAGCGCCGCTGTTGCGGCGAAAGCCGATAGCGTGGCCGCTCGGGCGCGAGTGGAATCGCCGCCGTCGAGCAACGCGGTAATTCCGGCAGCTTTGCGGCCAAGGCCGCGGGCGTCGGGCAATCGAGAAACAATGCCGGCGTAAGCAACCGATCGAGCGTTTGACCCAAGCGCACACAGATTTCCGTCGCTTGCAGCGAGTCGCCGCCGAGCGCGAAGAAGTCGTCGTTCATACCAATATCGTCCGTTCCCAACACCATGCGCCACGCGGCCAACACTGCTTGCTCCGTCGCATCGCGCGCTTCCAACCGTACCGGGCGCACATACGTCGGCGCCGGCAGCACCGCGCGATCTAATTTGCCGTTAACGGTAAGCGGTAATTGTTCCAACCTGATGAATACGGCGGGAACCATGGCGGCGGATAAACGCTGCGCCAGGAAGCCGCGTAACGCGGTCGGATCGACATCCACGTCCGTCACGTAGTACGCGACCAATGAATACGTATCGTCGGCTTGCCGCCACGGCAGCACCGCGGCGCTGCGAATCGCCGGATGTTCCTGCAACACGGCGGCGATGCCCTCGGGCTCGATACGCACGCCGTTGATTTTGACTTGCAGATCGCGGCGACCGCGAAAATGCAGCAAGCCGGCGGCGTCGAGAAGACCCAAATCGCCGGTGAGGTACGCCGACCCCTCGGGCAGCGCGATGAACTTGCGCGCTTGATTTTCCGGATCGTTGAAATAACCGAGCGAGGGATAACGCGTTTGGATGGCGATTTCGCCGACGGTACCGCATGGTTGCACCGCGTGCGCGTCGTCGAGGATCAGCGCGCGCGTCGACGGCAACGGCAAACCGCAAGGCTGTACGCCTTCTTCGCAAATCTCCGGCACACGATAGTAAAACTTCGCCAAAGTAGTTTCGGTCGGACCGTACAAATTGACGACTTGAACGTTGAGGAACACCGCGCGCCACGCTTGCACGGTCGCCGCGGACAACGCCTCGCCGGCAAAGAAACAATGTCTCAACGTCGTATTGCGATAATCCCCCGCCACCGCCAACCACGATCGCGCCAGACTCGGCACAGCGTGCATCAACGTCACGCGCTCGTCGCGCAGCCATTGCAAAATCGAACGCCCATCGCGGTTCATCGTGCGCGGCGGTATGCAAAGACAAGCGCCGGAGATCAGCGGCATTAACATGTCGCGCAACACCACGTCGAACGACAACCCCGTGAGCAGGCTTACGCGGTCGTCGGGACCGACGCCGAACGTATCGCGTTCCCAGACCAAGAATTGAATCAATCCGGCGTGTCGACCGAGCACGCCTTTCGGCTTGCCGGTAGTGCCGGAGGTGAAAAAGATATACGCCGCTGCGTTCGGATCGCCGCCCTCGTCGTGCCGAAAGAGAATTTCGGACGACAGCGAATTCGCCGCCGTGAAATCGAAGGATGGAATTCCCTCATCGTCATCGGGAGACGACGTGTCGGTACGCACCCGCCATTTAGGACGTGCTTCCCGCAGTATGTCGACGCGACGCGCACGTGATAAACCGGGATCTAACAACACGAACACGACGCCGCACGCCAAACACGCGAGCACCATCGCCACCAACGCCGGCGAAGCGGCACCTTCGATAGCGATGCGGTCGCCGCCGGCGATTTTCGCCGCCCGTAACGTTTGCACCGCGGCGCCGACCCGGTCGGCGAGTTCGGTGTAACGCGTTACCTGATCGCCCTGAACGATCGCCAGGTGTTCTCCATAACGCTGCGCGATTTTGAAAAACAAGTCGGCGACCGAACCGAAAATGTCGCCAGCGTCGTTGGAAGGTTGATGTGTCATGCGGATAGAAGGAATGGCTTACATCATCTAAATAGATCGATAACGCGTTTTAGTTAGCGCAACGAGGAGATGTCATGCAACGCTCGACTTGGCGGCCACGACTGCGCGATCGCGGCGAACTGACCTTGTCGTTGCGTGCTCCTTGAGGCGCCAGAATGTGGACTGCCGGGGAGGTGAAGTCAACAGCATTTTCTAACGTTCAGCGATGG
>JAHFQD010000465.1 GCA_023266455.1 Candidatus Muproteobacteria bacterium | reverse complement strand
ACAGAAAATGGAAGCCGAAGTTAAACCAGTGGTAACCGAAGAAGAGAAGCCGGTTGAGAAGACGTCGACCGCGGCGCGGCAAGAAGCCTCTACCGCTTTGGTGAAACGCGCACTGGTTGCCGATCAAAAACGCCGCACGGAAATTCAAGCCGCTTGCACGCTCGGAAAGGTCGAACGGGCTTTTGCCGACGAGTTGTGCGATGCGTTTATCCCACTGTCAGAAGCCCGAAAAAAAATCATGGAGAGAATGGTGACAAACCAACTTGGAACTTCGGTGAACAACGAAACGCAGGCGGACAAAATCAAGATGACGGCGGCGGCAGACGACAAATTCTATGCCGCTGTGCGAGACGGGTTGATCTTGCGGGCGTTCAAATCGGCCAGCATTAAACGCGCGGCATTCACGGCCGAGACGCCAGCGGCGCAAGGCTCGGCGGACTTTCAGCGGCATGGGCTGTTGCGTCTGGCAATGGCATTTATGACCCGAGCCGGCGCTCCAGTCGAGCGCATGGTAAACCGCGATATAGCGATGGCTGCAATGGGCGATCGTCAGACGCTCGGCCGCTACCGCATCGAACGCTCAGAGGCATACCATACGACTGGGAGTTTCGCCAATCTGCTGCTCGACGCGTCGAACAAGACGCTGCTGGCGGCCTACGAAGAGGCTCCGTATACATGGTCGATGTGGGCGCGGCAAGCGGCATCGACTGAAGACTTGAAACCGATTAACCGAATGCGATTTGGTGAATCGCCCGACCTTGAAGAAGTGCCGGAATTGCACGAATACAAGGAAGGGGCAATCAGCGATTCGAAGGAATCCTATAAAGTCGCGAAGTACGGAAAACTTTTTTCCGTATCTTGGGAAACTGTCGTTAATGACGATCTCGACGCGATTAGCCGAGTGCCTGCCATGCACGGCAACGCAGCGCGGCGATTGCAGAACAAAAAGGTTTACGAGGTGCTAACCTCCAACCCGACGATGGGCGACGGCAACGCGCTGTTCTCTTCGTCGCACGCGAGCGGAGACAACACGTCTGGTGCGGCGGCGGCTCCAAGCGTAACGACCCTCAATGCGGCCTTCGTCAAAATGATGCTGCAAAAAGGTCTGACTACGGATGCGATCTTAGGTCTCAGTCCAAGATATCTGATCGTGCCTGTCAATTACGGCGCGACAGTCCTTGAGTTGCTCGGCTCGATGGCGCGGCCGGAAGTCGGTGGTTCGGCGGCTGGCAACAGCAACACGCTCAACATTTACGGCCCGAATGGATCGCGCACCTTAACGCCGATTATCGAGCCGCAACTTGACGCATCGAGTTCCACTGTGTGGTACGCGGCTGCCGACGCCGCGCAAATCGATACGATCGAACTTGCGTTTCTGTCCGGCGAAGAAAGCCCGGTGATAGAAAGCGAGTGGGATTTCACGTGTGATGCGTACAAGTACAAGGTCCGTCAAACCTTTGGCGTCAAGGCGATCGATTGGCGCGGCGTATTCCGCAACGCTTAGTCGCTCGCGTAACAAACTTCTGTCGGTTCGATTTTGGTAGGTGTATCCCTCGTTTCAGTAAGGATGAAAAACAATGGCAGGCATTCAAGATTTCTGTGTGTTCACCGAAGATTTTCTCGGCGGGCAAACGTTCGGCGCGTCGCTCAGCGAGGGCGCACCGTGGAAGATTACCGACACGTCGGCGGCCGGTACTCCGACTTATGCCGTGGTCTCACCATCGGCCGTAGGTGAGGTGGCGTTGACGATGGCGGCCACGAGCGAAGTCGAAAACGTTTGTCTCGACTTCGGCGACAAGCTGTGCTTCGATATCGACAACTTGCAACGCTACGAAGCCCGCGTCAAAGTCAGCGGTTGCACGTCGGGGACAACGATCGCCTTCGGGTTGCAGTCGGCGCGGAACGACGACACGGATTCGACGGCTAACAACGCGCAATTCAAAATGGTTGGCGCGACGAGCACTACGGCGGTCGTGGTCGAGACTGACGACGGCACGCTAGATAATGACGACACGGCGACCGGCCAAACGTTGGCGACCACGTACAAGCGTTTC
>JAHFQD010000464.1 GCA_023266455.1 Candidatus Muproteobacteria bacterium | reverse complement strand
GCAGATCTTCGCGTTTGATCCAGACACGGTTGCCGGTGCGCGCCGACAGCACCGGCGCGAACTCCAATGGTGTCTCGCGCGCGATCTCATAGACGCGCGCGTTGAGAATTTTTTTGAGATACTTTTGAGACATCTGGATAATCTATCAATAAACTCATCGGAACTCATTCGTGACGCAAGACCAAAAGAAACAGGCAGCCGCCGAGGCGGCGATCAAATACGTCGAGCCAGGTTCTGTTGTCGGCGTTGGCACTGGTTCCACGGTCAACTATTTCATCGACGCGTTGGGCCGGATCAAAGAACGGATCGAAGGCGCCGTCGCCAGTTCCGACGCGACGACGCAACGTTTGAACAAACTTGGTATTCCAGTCTTGGACCTCAATTCGACCGGCGACCTGAATTTGTATGTCGACGGCGCCGACGAGGCGACGCGCCAATTCGCGCTCATCAAGGGCGGCGGTGCCGCGCTGACGCGGGAGAAAATTGTGGCCGCCGCCAGCCGAAAGTTCGTTTGTATCATCGACGACGGCAAAGTCGTCGACGTATTGGGACGGTTCCCACTCCCGATCGAGGTAATTCCGATGGCACGCTCTTACGTCGCGCGCCAAGTGACCCAACTCGGTGGGCAGCCGGTGTTACGCCAAGGCGTAACTACCGATAACGGTAATGTCATTCTTGATGTACATTTCGCCCATATTGAAAATCCCGTCGGATTGGAAGAACGGCTGAACCACATCACCGGCGTGGTAGCGAATGGATTGTTCGCACGCCGCGGCGCCGATGTCTTGCTGATCGGCGCAAGTACCGGCGTCACCGAACTTAGCGTTTGATTCGAGAATTGCGGATTTTGCCTATGGATAGGCTCATTCGCCCGGGGTAACTGATCCTAACTTATAGGGTTATCCCCGGAATATAGAAGTGGCGCAGTTATTGCACATAATATATTGATTTCAATAGAAACTACGCCGCGCTAGGACAGGCCATGGCCATTAAATGGAGTAATGATTTGCTCCGGATACTACGACGACTGGGAGTCGGGTTTGTCTTTGGAGCCATATTCTTTTCGCTAACGGGCATCGCCCACGCCGCCGATGCGGCGCGCGCACGCTACACGCTCGCGATCGTGCCGTATCAATTACCGCTGACGGCACATAAAGATTGGATCCCGGTCGCGAAATATCTCTCCGAACGTGTCGGCGCCGATATCGAGTTGCGTGTTTATCGAAGCTTTCCTTCCTTCGAAACCGAATTATTTCAAGGTGTCCCGGATTTCGCGTTCATTAATCCTTACCATCAAGTCATGGCACATCGCCGGCACGGCTATATTCCGCTCGTGCGCAGCAACGAAAATCTCCAAGGCATTTTAGTGGTCCCGCGCGATGCGCCGGTGAGATCGGTTAAAGATCTCGAAGGAAAAGCGATCGTCTTTCCCTCGCCAAACGCCTTCGCCGCCTCGCTTTATCTACGGGCGATTCTGACCGAAAGAGAGAAAATTCGTTTTACGCCGGTATACTTGGATTCGCACAACGAGGTATATCACCACGTCGCCCTGGGACAAGCCGCCGCTGGTGGCGGCGTCCGCGGAACCTTGACGCAAGAGTCTCCGCGGGTACAAGAACAAGTGCGCGTACTTTTCGAAACGCCGGCGATGGTGTCGCACCCGTTAACGGCGCATCCGCGGGTTCCGGTTAACATACGTGCGGCGGTTGCCAAAGCGTTGCTCGACCTCGGCATGCAGCCGAACGGTAAACAGATGCTGGAACGTATTCAACTCGATTCACCTGTCGCAGCGGATCAGAAACGCGATTACCAACCGCTGGAACAATTACATTTGGAAAAATACGTCGCCTTACCGCAACAATAAACACGGACAGTTTTAGATGACGGCCTCCTCTAATTTACTGCAGCGGCTCATGCCGCGCCGACTTTATATTCGCCTCGCGATACTCGGCGGTATTTTGCTCGCGCTCGTCATCGGCGCACATACGGCTTACACCGTCGTTCAGCAAAGCAGCATCGAAACCATGGCGTTGGAAACACGGGCGCAAGCGCTTGCCAAC
>JAHFQD010000117.1 GCA_023266455.1 Candidatus Muproteobacteria bacterium | reverse complement strand
CAATTCGACGATAGCGTCGTGTCCGAGTTGCGCCGCATCGAGTGCCAAAGGGCCTTTTATGATTTCGCAGCGGCTGTTGTTACCGGTCTGTCGGAGTTGCACGGTGTTGAGCGTGAAGTCGACGGCTTTATAGCCGCCAATATCGTCGGTGATGTAGGCCGAAACCGTCGTCGATCCGTTGCTGTAATTAGAGCCGTTGCTACTACCGCCGGAACTCCCGCCGCAGCCGGATAGCAAACCGCCAATCAAAATTGGCATCGCCGCTGCGGTTATAATGTCGCGTACACGCATGAATTGCTCCGCACTCGAATTTTTAAAATGGGCGCCATTTTAGACCGCCGCGATGACAATTGTTCAGATTTATAAAAAACTCTTAGTGACTTATGGGCCGCAGCAATGGTGGCCCGCCAACTCCAAGTTCGAAGTTATGGTCGGCGCGGTGTTGACGCAGAACACGGCGTGGATCAACGTCGAGCACGCCATCGGCAATTTAAAAAAAGCCAAGGTGTTATCGCCGGAAACTATCGTCGCCGCGCCTGCGGCGCAGTTGGCGGCGTGGCTAAAGCCATCCGGTTATTTCAATGTCAAAGCCAAACGCCTGAAGGCGTTATGCCAGTGGTTGATTCAACAAGGCGGCGTGCGCGGCTTGTCCAAAATGCCGACACCGGCGTTGCGGGAAGCGTTGTTGGGCGTGCACGGCGTCGGTCCCGAAACCGCGGATGCGATTTTGTTGTATGCGTTGGGTCGACCGTCGTTCGTGATCGATACTTACGCGCGACGTATTTTTCAGCGCTTAGGGTTGATCAAGGGAACGGAAGATTATGAAACCTTGCGCCGGTTATTCGAAAGTTCGTTGGATAGCGATGCGGCGTTGTTCAATCAGTATCACGCGCTGATCGTGGTGCATGGGAAGGAAGCGTGCCGTAAGAAGCCGTTGTGCGCGAACTGTTGCTTCGCCGCGCGTTGTTCGACCGCGGTCAAAAATTCGTAGGCAGTATTGTCTCGAGATAATTCGGAATTCTTTCTTCAAGCCAATAGCGTGCTCGCCACGGCCAATCACCGGCGATGAAACCAACGTGACCGCCGCGATCGTACAGCTCGAACGCGATGGTGGGTGAAAGCTCGGCGGGCGTCGGAATCGTTGATTCGGTCATAAACGGATCGTCTCGGCTATGCACGATGAGCGTTGGGACGGCGATGTTTCTTAGATACTGCCGGGAACTGCAGCGCGCGTAGTAATCGTCGGCGCCGGCGTAACCGTGCAGCGGAGCGGTTACGTGTTCGTCGAAATCGCGGAAGCGGCGCAAAGTGGTTACGTCGGAAACGCCGATCCGCAGTGTCATCGCGCGTTGTTTGGCTAGAACGGTGTTGCGCAATCGTCGCACCAAATCCCATTGGTAAATGCGCGAAAAGCCGCGTTCCATTTTCCAGGCGCACTCGGCGAGTAAGAACGGCACGGAGACGGCGATGGCCGTGGATACCGGCGCGCGATCGCCCGTTTCCCCTAACCACTTGAGCAACGCGTTTCCGCCGAGCGAATAACCGACGGCGGCAATAGGCGTATTCGCTTCGCGCGCTTTCAAAACCGCGACGACATGCGCCAGGTCTTCGGTTTCGCCGGAGTGATAACTACGGGGCAGACGGTTCAAGCTACCGCTGCGACCGCGAAAATTCATGACTAATCCGCGCCAGCCGCGTGCCACCACGGCGTGCAGCAACCCGCGCGCATATTTCGATTCGGAAGAACCTTCGAGACCGTGGAGGATCAACACGATCGGTCCGCGCGACTCGGTCACGGCCCAGTCGAGGTCGATAAAATCACCGTCGGGCAATTCCAGTCGCTCGCGTCGCGTCGCGACACGCGGCCGCGGCCGTACGAGCGCCGCCCATAAGGTTTGCAGATGCGCGTTGCGGCACCACCACGCGGCGCGGAAAGCCGGGGTTGAAGAAGGGACGTTGCGGTAGGGGGTGGTGGTAACGACGTCGGGTTTCACACGTTCTCGCGCTGACGATATCGGCGAGAGTGAATCCTACTTCATCGACGTCAGCTTGTCCTTCAGCAGGTAGAGCGCATCGCTGATATCGAGATCGAGCGAACGATTGCTGAGTTCGAGCAGCGGCAGCAGACGCGAGGTCAGCTCCGGCAAATAGGGGATGAGTTTTCCGCTTTCGCCTTTTTCGATCAGTCGCAACGCGGTTTCCATGTCGGGTTGTTCGATGACCGAGACTTCGGTGGATTGCAGCGCTTCTTCGTAACCGACGCTGAGCCGATTGCCGCCGTCGGCCTTGGCCAAGGTCAGGTTTTTTTCGGCGATGGCGATGAATTGATCGATGCGGTCGATCGCTTCTTGTCCCAGTGTGGCTAAACCGAGGCTCACCGTTATCGCTGAGTTGAGGCTGCCATGTTTGAACGGCGCGGCGGCGATGGCGGTACGCGTGCGCTCGGCCACAACCGCGGCGTCCATCCTGCCGGTGCCCGGCATGAGAATGGCGAACTGTGCGCCACGGACGCGCACCACGGTGTCTTCGGTGCGCACGTTGGCGGAAATTAATTTGGAGGTCCATATGATGAGTTGATTGCACACATCGTCGCCGTGAGTGTCGTACAGCGTGCGAAAATCGTCGATGTCGATGCGCACGACGGAAAGCCCGCTGCTATGGCGTTTGGCGTAGGCTAAATCTTGTTCGCCGCGCTCTATCAGATAGCGCTGCGTATGTAATTGCGTGAGCGAGTCGACCGCCGATTGTTGTTCCAGCGCGGCTTCCATCTCGCCGAGCTTGCGCGTGGTTTCGTCGAGCTTGGCATGCGCGCGTGCGCGCGCGAGCAGTTGCACGCTGTCGATCGGTTTGGTGATGAAATCGGTGGCGCCACAGGCGTAGGCGCGTTCGCGCGTGACGTCGTCTTCGGCGCCGGTGATAACGATGATCGGCATGTCGCGCAGATTCGATTGTTCAGCGGCGCGTACACGGCAGATCAAACCGTAGCCGTCGAGCTTCGGCATTTCTATATCGGTCATGAGGACATCAACGCGATCTTGTTTGCCGAGCTGATCCCAAGCCGATTCGCCGTCTTCCGCTTCGACCAACTCGAAATCGTTGCCCAAAATCTTGGTCACAGCCTTGCGGATGACGCGAGAGTCGTCCGCGACGAGGACACGTGGTTTTGATCCGTTATTCATTGCCGTCGACATAAATTCCCCGAGTTTCGCGGGCGTTCCTATTTATTATGCAAAAATCCTTCCACGACTGAGCCTTGGATTAACCATAGTCCACGGGGAAAGCCGGTTCAAAGGCGTAAATTCAACGATTTTTGGACGCGCCAAAATCTGTCGGCGGCGACGCAGTCCGACAAATGGCGTTAAACCGGAATTAAAGGGAATTACGCGAGATAAATATACGCCAGGATCAGCCCGCCAAAGACGATGCGATACCAAGCGAACGGCCGAAAAGTGTGACGCGATACGTAGACTAAAAACGTTTTCACTACGAACAACGCGACGAGGAAAGAAACCACGAAACCCACGGCGAAGATGGTGACGTCGTCCGCGCGCAGCGCATGCATGTTTTTGTAGAGGTCATACAGCGTCGCCGCGAACATCGTCGGCATCGCGAGGAAGAAAGAAAACTCCGTGGCGGTGGTGCGCGACAAACCGAACACCATGCCGCCCATAATCGTTGCGCCCGCGCGCGAGACGCCGGGGAAGAGCGATAAGGTTTGGGCGATACCGACTTTGAGCGCGTCGGTATACGTCATGTGATCGACTTCGCGGACGCGCGCGACGCGGTGCCGATGCCAATGTTCGATCAGCAGCATCACGATACCGCCGCCGACCAAGGCCCACGCGACGGTATGCGTGCTGAACAAATAAGCCTTGATGTATTTATGGATCGACAAACCGACGATCGCCGCCGGCAAGAACGCGATGAACAAACTGGTGATGAACTTACGTTCCGGCGGGCGATGCATGTTCAGTACCAAGCCCGTTACCTTGCTGCGGTAGTGCCACATGACGCCTAGAATGGCGCCGAGCTGAATGAAAATCTCGAAAGTATCGGCGCGTTCGCCGGTGAAGCCGAGCATGTCGCCAGCGATAATGAGATGGCCGGTGGAGGAAACGGGTAGGAATTCGGTCAAGCCTTCGACCACGCCGAGCAGCGCGGCTTTAATCAGTACGATGATATCCATAATGCCTTTTTTTGTTATCCAAATTGCAACGGTCGACCGCGCACCTTATCGCGGACCCGGCCGTGTTCGAACGCGATCTCGCCGTTGACCACGGTATACACCGGCCAACCAGTTAACTCGCGGCCGCTGTACGGCGACCATCGCACCTTGGTGAAGGTATTTTCGTCGCGCACAAGTTTGCGCGTGGCGACGTCGACGAGCGTTAAATCGGCGTCCCAACCTTCTAAGATTTTTCCTTTGTTCGCAATCCCGTAGCCGACGGCCGGACCCCAACACATCCATCGTTGGATCTCGGCCAAGGTGCAACGTCCAGCAACCATTTCGGTCAGCATCAGCGGCAGTGAAATTTCTACCCCTGGCATACCCGACGGACTGTCGGGATACGGTTTGGATTTTTCTTCCAACGTATGCGGCGCGTGATCGGTGGCGACGAAATCGATCACGCCATCGCGCAACGTCTGCCATAGCAGGGCGTTGTCTTCCGCGGTGCGGATCGGCGGATTCATTTGCACGCGCGAACCCTGCGTGGAGTAGTCCTTAATGTTCAGGAACAAATGATTCGGAATCACTTCCGCCGTTACCCAAGCAGGTTTGTCTTCGCGTAGGAAGTTGGCTTCTTCTTTGGTCGACAGATGCAGGATATGCAGCCGGCGTTTGTATTTCTTCGACAGCGACATCGCGAGCTTGGTCGCATTGAGCGCACACTCGGCGTCGCGGATTTCCGAATGCACGGGGTAATCGGTGCGTCCGGCGAATTGCGCTTTGCGCGCGCGGATGCGTACTTCGTCTTCCGCGTGTACGGCGATCAGACGCGTGCCATTGGCGAAGATGCGTTCTAAATCTTGTGGTTTGTCGACCAGCAACGAGCCGGTGCTGGCGCCCATGAAAATTTTGATGCCGCAGGCGGGCGTGGCGCGATTGATTTCTTCCAAATTATGCGGCGTCGCGCCGATGAAGAAACCGTAATTGGCCACGCTCTTCGCGGCGGCGCGTTGGAGTTTGTCGTCGAGCGCCGCTTGCGTCGTGGTCGACGGATCGGTGTTCGGCATTTCGAGAAAGCTGGTGACGCCGCCAGCGACGGCGGCATGCGATCCTGAAGCGAGATCTTCTTTGTATTCTTTGCCGGGTTCGCGGAAGTGGACTTGCGGGTCAATAATACCGGGCAGAAGCAGCATGCCCTGGGCGTCGATAGTTTCGCTGGCGCGGGCGGTGATCGCTGGCGCGATGCGGGCGATCCGCCCAGCCTCGCAGAGCACGTCGCCATCGATCGTGGCGCCGTCCGGGCGTGCAATGCGAGCATTACGGATCAGTAGTGAATTCAAATTGCTTTCCGAATGAAATCGTACGGATCAAGCAGGAGAGCGTTACTCTTCGCTGCCCATTTTCTTTTCGCGGATCTCTTCCAACGTTTTGCAGTCGATGCAGAGTTCCGCCGTCGGCCGCGCTTCCAAACGTTCGACGCCGATGTCGACGCCGCAGTTGTCGCAATAGCCGTATTCGTCTTTCTCGATGCGCTCCAGCGCTTCGTCGATCTTTTTGATCAGCTTGCGTTCGCGGTCGCGCGAGCGGAGTTCCAGCGACATATCGGTTTCTTGCGAAGCGCGATCGTTCGGATCGGAAGGATTTTCAGGTTCGTCGCGCAGTTGGTGCACCGTGCGCGCGATTTCGTCTTCGAGTTCTTTCTTCCAGGCGTTCAGTACCACGTCGAAGTGGCCGCGCATTTTTTTGTTCATGTATTTCTCGCCCTTCTTTGAGGCATAGGGCTTAAGTCCTGCGACAGGCAGAGCGGTGATGTAGCTTGCGTCCCTGGCCGGTAATTTTTCCTTACGTTTCCGGATGGCCGGCATGTATGTACTCCTCGTTTAATAAGGGCCGATAACTGCCGCCCGCGGGGGTTCCGGGGCAAAAAATTAGCGCGAATCTATACCAGAAAGGATAGGGGTGAGCAACACGATTATAAGGAATGTCGATTGGACGAGATGCTAGACGCGATTTATGTCGGTTCTATGTACACGGCGAGTTCGCTCAACGCGGTCGAGGCGAGTAGGAACTTTTCGCCATGCCGCGTCGACAATTCTTGGATTTTTCCCAACCAGGTAACCGGCGCTTGTCGTACCGCGCGTTTGTCGTC
>JAHFQD010000463.1 GCA_023266455.1 Candidatus Muproteobacteria bacterium | reverse complement strand
CGGCGCTGCTATCGACGAGGAATATCCGTTCGCACCGATGGCAGGACAAAAAGCCGCGGCGGGCGCCGTCCCGATGTCTGGGAACAGGATTCTCATCATCGCTACCACCAACCAATTTGGCACGCATCGCTTCACGCTACAAAAAGGCGGAATGGAACCGAGACGTACACCGGCGCAAACCGCTTATGTCGAAGCCGGCGAGGAAGGCGGTTTCGAGATCGCGTTGGACCGACTCATCGGCGATTTCGTTTGGCGGCGCGAATACCGTGGCGGCGTCGATTCGTTTACGCGTTTTTATTTAGCGCATCTTACGGGTGGATCCGCCGGCATCGGTTGGGAAGCGCAAAGCGTGCATTTTGTACCGCTGTCGGCGGCGCTTGAATTGTTGACGCATCCGCGGGATCGGCGAGTTGTGTTGACCTTGATCGAACAACTCGGCACCGGCCAATCGCTGGCGGTACGCAGCGCCGCGTCGCCCGCCGCATCCTTATCCGTACGCGCGATGTACAGAGATCAGACGCATTTGGTGATTCAGGGACCGCATATACCGGCAAGACACATAAACGAGTTCCAACGTCTTGTGGTTCCCACCGGTTCGCTGCGGCGTTTGCCGCGCGGCGCGGTGCATAACAGCGCTTATCGAATACACGACGTTTTAGATCGCTCCGATCTGCGGCAGCACGCTGCCATGTTGGGCAGGCGTTATGGCATCGACGTCGCTTTTATTCCGAACGATCAACTCTTGCGCGATGTCGGGTTGGTGATGTTCGATTTCGATGGCACGTTGACTATCGGCGACATGTTCAGCGAACTCGTTCGTTTGCTCGGACGCGAAAGAAAAGAGAGGTTTTTGCGCGCACTTCGTACAGCGCGGCTAAAAGTGAGTCCCGAATCGGTTGCAAAAGATGAATGGACGTACGTGCTCGCAGGGGCGAACGCGGGATTATTAGATTTCGTTTATAGAAACTTGACGTTTATGCCCGGCATGGAGGAGTTAATAGCACTATTACATGCCATAGAAAAAGATATGTATGTGGAGTCGGCAGGGTTTACCAAGATTGTCGACCAATTCGTACGAGAGTACGGTTTTAACGAGGGCAACGCCAACAAGTTGGAGATTATAGACGGCGTCTTGACGGGCAGGCTTACTACGGCATTGGGTCCACCGTCAGGGCCGATAAAAGCCGCTCGACTTCGGGAATTCAGCGCGCTGTTGGCAAGCGGTAAATATCCTGTCACGTTCGGAAACGAACGCAACGATATCGACATGTTCAGGGAAGCGGAGCTCCTCGGCGGTTTCGGCATTGCCGTACGGCCGCACGACGCTGCAAGACGCGCCGCCCATTATGCGCTCGACTTCAGTGGGTTGGATGCGGCGCGCAATCTTTTCATGGACAGCGAAGATCTGTCCTTACTCGTCGTACCGCGCCGCCCTTCGATTGTCATTTCAAAAGGAACGCGGACGCGAGCGCTGCCTCCTATAGTGCATCCGGGTAGTGACCCACTGGGAGAACCTGTCGTTATTAAAGCGCCGGTGGAGTCGAGCGATAGCCAATATTGGACTAACCGTAAGCATCTTGTGACGTTCGCTCCTGGGAGCGAGGTGCCGAAAAAATTATTCGGTATACCTATACGACCGGCAGAACACCCAAAGGGTATTTCTCCGGTTCCGCGGTTAGACGAGAAGCTCGTGTTAAGTCCCGATGTGCCGGTAGTAGCCGGCGTCATCGTCGTGGAGTGGGACCGTCGTGTTTGGCTAACGACGCCAATCCATGGTGACGGTTATACGTTTCCCTCTGCGTTTGTAGAAGGCGATTCGCTACAGGCGACGGCGATTAAAACAGCTTTCAAAAAAACCGGCCTTGTTGTTGAGTTGCAGGATGTATTAGGCCCTTATAAAGCGAATGGGGTGCAAATCGTTTATTACGTCGCGACGCGCGTCGCCGGCACGCCGGCGAAAATGGGCGTCGCTAGCAAAGCCACGCATCTCGCGCCGCTCGATCAAATACCGGAATTGTTAACCGGCATCGACGCGTTAGCGGCACGCAGCTATTCCGAAGGA
>JAHFQD010000116.1 GCA_023266455.1 Candidatus Muproteobacteria bacterium | reverse complement strand
TACGGTAACAGGATTAGACGTAGAGGAAACCACTGGAGCGGTTGTCACGCGCGAATTCTCGGGGAAAGATGGTCTTGGCGAAGGCGCTTCGTCTGGAAGTTCGTAACGTTGCATTGGTGCAAGAGATAAATCCTCACGATGATTAATCTGCATATCATGTCCAATGCCAACCGCATTAGCGACAATAACGGCAGTCGACACCCAAGCAGTTTTTTTTAAAAACTCAGCAGACATAGGAATCTTCATTTCTTTAACATCTTCATCTTCAGTGCACATATAGTCCCCTAGAATCTTCCGTAGTAGCCTTCTTTCAATGCGTCGTAGAGATTCGCAGCGGTATGGGTCTCGCCGTCGTATTCGATCTCTGCGTTGCCTTTCACTTCCACGGTTTCGCCGTTGGACAACTCGAAACGGTACAGCGTGTTCTCGAGATCTTTTTCCTTCACCAAGACGCCCTGAAACGCTTCCGGATTGAAGCGGAAAGTCGTGCATCCTTTGAGGCCTTTGTCATAGGCGTACATATAGATGTCTTTGAATTCGTCATACGGGAAGTTCGTCGGCACGTTGGCGGTCTTGGAAATCGACGAATCGACCCATTTTTGCGCGGCGGCTTGAATATCGACGTGCTCGCGCGGCGAGATGTCGTCGGCGGCCACGAAGTAGTCGGGTAGCTGGTTCTTCTCGTCTTGCGTGTCTGGGTCGGCGCTGGTGTTGATCAATGTGCGGTAGGCGAGCAATTCAAAAGAAAACACATCGACCTTTTCTTTCGACTTCTTGCCTTCGCGGATGACGTTGCGCGAATACTTATGTGCGAAGGAAGGTTCGATGCCGTTGCTGGCGTTGTTTCCGAGCGAGAGCGAGATCGTTCCTGTGGGCGCGATGGAGGTGTGATGTGTGAAGCGGCAACCGTGACGCACGATCTCGTTGGTGATCTTGCGATCGAACTGCTGCATGTAGCGACTGTACTTCGCCATCAACACTTTGCCGCGCACTTTGTCGCCGGCTTTGAAGCCGTCGCGCTTCATCTCCGGACGCTTGGCGAGCATTTCTTCGCTGACGGTGAACTCTTCTTCCAGAATCGGCGCCGGTCCTTTCTCCTTCGCCAGCTCCACGCCGATTTCCCAACCCACTTCAGCCATCTCGCGCGACACGCGATCGGTGAACTCGAGCGATTCCGGCGAGCCGTACCTCATCGTAAGCATGGTGAGCGTCGAACCGAGACCTAAGAAGCCCATACCGTGACGGCGTTTGTATTCGATCTCATGACGTTGCTGCGCCAGCGGTAAGCCGTTCACTTCCACGACGTTATCCAACATGCGCGTGAAGATACCGACGACCTCGCGGTACTTGTCCCAATTGAATCGTGCCTGTTCGGTGAACGCATGTTCGACGAACTTGGTGAGATTGACCGAGCCCAGCAGGCAAGATCCATAAGGCGGCAATGGTTGCTCGCCGCAAGGATTAGTAGCGCGGATGTTTTCGCAGAACCAGTTATTGTTCATCTCATTGATGCGGTCGATGAGGATGAAGCCCGGTTCGGCGAAATCATAAGTAGACGCCATGATCACATCCCACAACCGGCGCGCCGGCACGGTGCGGTAGATGCGACAAGCGACTTGGCCGATGTTGTTGGTGACGTAGCCTTCGGTCGTCGGCCAGTAGCGCCAAACCATGTTGGCGCTGGAGTCTTCGTATTCGAACTTATTGGCCGGGAACATCAAGTCCCAAGATTCGTCGTTCTTCACCGCCTGCATGAACTCGTCGGTGATCAGGCAGGAGAGGTTGAACTGGCGCAGCCGCCCGTCTTCGCGCTTGGCGCGGATGAAGTCCATCACGTCCGGGTGCGCGATATCGAAGGTGCCCATCTGCGCGCCGCGTCGGCCACCAGCCGAGGACACGGTGAAGCACATGGCATTAAAGATATCCATAAAAGAGAGCGGGCCGGAGGTATGCGCGCCGGCGCCGCTGACGAAGGCGCCGCGGGGGCGCAAGGTCGAGAATTCGTAACCGATACCGCAACCCGCTTTCAGCGTCAGGCCGGCTTCGTGAACCGAAGCCAGGATGCCGTCCATCGAGTCCGGCACGATGCGCGAGACAGTGCAGTTAATAGTGCTGGTCGCCGGCTTATGATCTTGCGCGCCGGCGTTAGAGGTCACGCGGCCGGCAGGGATGGCGCCATTGTCCAAAGCCCATAAGAACTTCTCGAACCAGAGCTCGCGCTTCTCAGGTCGTTCGACCTCGGCCAGCGCGCGCGCCACCCGAAGAAAGGTATCGCGAATTTCCTGGTCCACGGCTTCACCGGTCTTGGTCTTGAGACGGTATTTCTTATCCCAGATGTCGTATGAGGCGGGTTGCAGGGGGATCTCAACGAAAGCGGAGAATGCTTGGATCTTTGCGGCTTCCATCTACTGCCCTCCAAAGGCGCTTGAGGTGATGCGGGTCCTACTGATGGCCCCGCCTGGGGGTGCTTGGAACTTCGAAACCACAACATCTTGTGGTTCGCGAGAACTCTAGTCCCCGGTTATTGTGGTGTCAACAAATTTTCATGTGCGTGTCATAAGGAGGCAGAAAAAAAATTTCTCGTCAAGAAAAAAGTACGCGACGAGTGCGCGTGGAACACGAGTTGTTCCACGCGCGTCGCGAAAAAAAATTTGGAAATGAACGGGTGCGGGTGTCGCGCGCTTACGATCCGCCGTTGGCGCCTAGTTGTCCGAGGAGGCTGACCAGATCGTCGGCGTGTTCTTCCTCTTTCGCGAGAATTTCTTCCATCAAGCGCCGTGTCGTGGGGTCGTCGTTGCCGAGGTAGGTCACTATTTCTCGGTAGCTGTCGATGGCGATGCGCTCGGCGACCAGGTCTTCCTTGATCATGTCGAGCAACGAGTCGCCTTCGACGTACTCTGCGTGACTGCGCGTGAGGATGCCCTCGGGCGAAAGATTGGGTTCGCCGCCCAATTGCACGATTCGTTCTGCAATTTGATCAGCATGCAACTGTTCCTCGTTTGCGTGCTCGAGGAATTCGTCGGCGACGCTCTGGGCATTGATGCCCTCGGCCATGAAGTAATGGCGTTTGTAGCGCAAGACGCAGACGATTTCGGTCGCCAGCGCTTCGTTGAGCAAACGTACGACAGTCTCGCGATCCGCGTTGTAACCGGGCGTGACCGCGCCTTGTTCGATGTGTTGGCGCGCGCGTTGGCGCAGGGTTTTAATGTCGGTAAGAAACGGCTTGCTCATTTTGTTCATTGGACGATCCCTTTAGCGTGTAGTTTTCCGCCTTCGTTAGATCGTCTCGGGGTACAAATCGTTCAAACGCCGCGGGTCGGGGCGCCCGCGGCGGTAAAATTTTTAAAGCGCGTAGCCGAAACTGCGCTTAAAGCGTTCCTGAAAGGCGTCGCGCGTGATGGTGTGGTTCTGCGTGCCGGGTTGCTCGATTTTGATCGCGCCCATGAGCGAGGCGATGCGTCCCGTGGTTTTCCAATCTATATCGTTCATTAATCCGTATAACAATCCGGCGCGATACGCGTCGCCGCAACCGGTCGGGTCGTTGACGGCGCTGACCGGCGCGGTCGGAACGTCGATCGTTTCGCCGCCGGCGTAAACACGCGAACCTTGTCCGCCGAGCGTGACGACCAGTCCTTTAACGTAACCCGCCAGCTCTTTCAGCGTTTTGCCGGTACGCTTCTGCATGAGTTCCGCTTCGTAGTCGTTGAGCGTGGCCCAAGTCGCTTGTTTCAGAAAACCAATGAGATCGTTACCGTCGAATAGCGGCATGCCCTGACCGGGATCGAAAATAAACGGAATGTCGGCCTCGGCGAATTGGCGCGCGTGTTCGATCATGCCGGTGCGCCCATCCGGCGATACGATGCCGATTTTTACGCCGTTGCTTTTAGCAACGCGCACTTCGTGCGAGCGGTTCATGGCGCCGGGATGAAACGCGGTGATCTGGTTATCGTCTTGGTCCGTGGTGATGAACGCTTGCGCAGTGTAGCTGTCGTCGCAAATCTTGATGTGGCTGCGATCGATGCCGCAGCGATCCATCCACTCCGCATACGGACCGAAGTCGCGGCCCACGGTGCCGAGCGGCAGCGGTTGACCGCCGAGCAGCTTCAAGTTGTACGCGATGTTGCCCGCGCATCCGCCGAACTCGCGCCGCATCTCCGGCACTTGAAACGACACATTCAGGATATGAACCTTCTCCGGCAAGATGTGATTTTTAAAACGATCGTGAAACACCATGATGGTGTCGTAAGCGAACGAGCCGCAGCTCAAGGCGGTCATAGGAGTAGCGACGCGGGTTGTTGTGGGGCGTGTATGTTACAAGAAAAGCGGCGCGGGTCGAGAGACGCCGCGCCGCGAGGTACGCCGAACAGACGCTTAACTTAAGCGGCGCGTCGCCGCCGCTGCATCGCGACCGCGATGAGCGCCAAAATCAACAAGGTCGGATCGAACTTGTCGCCGCTGCCTAAACTACAGCCGCCTCCACCGCCGCCGCTATCTCCACCGCCTTGGGCTTGCACCGAGACGGTGACGGTTTGTTGGCTTTTCAGGTTGCCGTCGGCGGCGTCGGTGGCGATAAACGTTACCGGAAAGCTACCGCTTGCGGTCGGCGTCCAACTGAAGGCGCCGGTCGCCGCGTTGAACGTCGCGCCAGTAGGTAATGACGACGCGCTTAATATCGGTGTCGTGCCGTTGGCGTCCGACGCGCTGACGGTGAAATTCAACGTCGCGTTTTGATTGATCGATTTATTGCCGATCGGCACCAACACAGGCGCCACGTTGTTCACCGTCACAACAACCGTCGCGGCAGTGCTGTTGATACCGTCGTCGTTGCTCAACACCAAGCGGAACGTGAGCGGTCCCGATGGCGCCGGCGCGGTAAAGCTCGGATGCGCGCTGTTGGCGCCGGTCAACGTAACCGTCGCACCCGCCGTCTGCGTCCAACTGAATGCCGTCGCGCAATCGTCCGGCGAATAACCGGCGAGCGTCACCGCCACGCCGGGGTTAACCGATTGTGCGCTACCAGCGTTTGCGGTTGGCGTATGACCGCCTTGCGCGCAATGCACGGCGGCGTTGGCGTTCAACATGCCGGCACCGCAGTTAGCCGTGGTGCAGGACGAGCCGGCAGGAAACGGTCGCGCGGATCGTTGCAGTTTTTGCGATATCTGTGCTGGCGTTAGCGATGGATTGACCGACAGCATCAACGATGCCACACCGGAGACGTGCGGTGCGGCCATGCTCGTGCCCATGTAGCTCACATAAATGTCGCCGCCGGGACTGGCGATGGGCGTTGTCGTACCGTTGTTGAGCGTCGATACGATGCCGTTGCCGATGTCGCCACCCGGCGCAGCGATTTTTACGCGGCTGCCGAAGTTGCTGTACGACGCTTTGTCGCCGGAGCGATTCGTCGCCGCGACGGTGACAACGTTGTTGCAGTTCGCCGGACGACTGTTTACGGCGTCGACGTTTTCGTTGCCGGCGGCGACGATGAGTACCGCGCCCGCTGCAGTGGCCGCGTCGACGGCGTCTTGAAACGCACCGCCACAGGACGCGGTGCCCCCGAGACTCAGGTTCAGCACCTTGGCCGGGTTGGCGTTCGCCGGCACACCGCTGACGGCTAACCCAGCGGACCAACGAATGGCATCGACGATGTCGGACGTATAGCCGCCGCATCGGCCGAGCACGCGTACCGGAGGTAATTTCGAATTTAGATTGATACCGGTGATGCCGATACCGTTGTCACCGCTGGCGCCGATGATGCCGGCGATGTGTGTCCCGTGCCAGGAACTGATATTGCCTTGCCAACCGTCGAAGCAATCGTTGGCCGTCGTCCAGTCGCCGGGATCGGCGGGGTTGGCGTCGCGACCATCGCCGTCGTTCGCGGTCCACGGCGTTGTGCTGCCGTCCGGGTTCGTGTCGACGCTGATGAAGTCGTAACCCGGCGCGACGCGCGCGGCGTTGATGTCGGCGTGCGGCAGTAAACCGGTATCGATCATGGCGACGGTGACGCCGGCAGCGCCGACGGTGACGCTCCAGGCCTCTTCAATATCCGCGCCGCCGATTTCAGTGGCCGAGGGTTTAAACGACCATTGCAAACCGTAGTACGGATCGCTTGGGGGAGTATCGCCGTGGGCGGGATAGAGACGGTAATCCGGTTCCGCGTAAGCGACGTCGGGGCTAGCACGCAATCGTTGCGCAATCGCTTCGACGTCTGCGCGTCGCATATTCTGCGGCAGTCGCATTACCTGGGCATCGCCGGACATAGGGCGCCAATGCGTCAGTTGCACGCCACCGGCAGCGTTTAGCGTCGCAACGTGGGCAGCGGATAGCGTTGTCGCACGATTTACAGCGGCATCGTGAAATTTAACGATGAGCCGATTGGTGA
>JAHFQD010000462.1 GCA_023266455.1 Candidatus Muproteobacteria bacterium | reverse complement strand
GAAACGTATTAAGCGCCTCGGTGAATCGTCTCAGCAGATCGGTGAAATCGTGGAACTCATCAACGACATCGCCGAGCAAACGAACATTCTGTCTCTTAACGCGGCGATTCAGGCGGCCATGGCCGGTGAAGCGGGCCGCGGCTTCGCGGTGGTCGCGGACGAAGTTCAACGACTCGCTGAACGTTCCGCCGAAGCGACAAAGCAGATCGCCGACCTCGTGAAAACCATTCAAGCAGATACGAACGAAGCGGTGGCCTCGATGGAACAAGCCACGAACGGCGTGGTGCAGGCGACGCGACTTGCCGACGCCGCCGGTCAGGCGCTCGGCGAAATCGAATCGGTGTCCGAGCAGTTATCGAGCCTGATTGTAAGCATCGCCCGTGACGCCGGACGCCAGTCGCAAACGGCGACAGAAGTCTCGGGCAGCATGGCGAAGATTCAGGAAACGACGACGCTCACGTCGGCGGGTTCTCGCCAGACGGCGGAAGCCATCGGCAAGTTGTCCGATCTTGCGCGCGAATTGCAGGCGTCGGTATCCGGTTTCAAGTTGCCGATTTGATCTGCGGATCATCGGCAAAATAGCGGCGCACGACTTGTCGATGCAGGCGTGCGCCGCGGAACTATCTAGGGGTATATGAGCACCTTCGGCAAGGTTGATTCGAGCACGCTCGGTTGGGTCAAGGGGGAGATAGACGAGACCTTGAAACAAGCGCGTCTTGCGCTCGAGTCGTACGCCGAAAATCCCGCCGATAAAACCCGCTTACGATTTTGCATTACCCATTTGCACCAAGTCGTCGGCACGCTGACCATGGTCGAGCTCGATGGCGCCGCCCTGTTAGCGCGCGAGATCGAGCTTCTGGCAGACGCGGTACTGAACGACCAGCCTGTCCATTCACCGCAGATTTTGGACATTCTCACACGCGCCATCATCACGTTGCCGGACTATCTGGCGCGCCTGCAGTTCGGCCAAGCGGATGCGGCGTTTAAGTACGTTCCCATCATTAACGAGATGCGCGTGGCGCGTGGTGGGGATAAGGTCTCCGAAGTAGAGCTGTTCACGCCCGATTTAACGGTACGCCCGCCGCCCGACGCGCGTGCCAAAAATCCGTTGGACGAAAACGAATACCGCACGCTCGCGCGCGGCCTGCGCACGACGTTACAAACCTCGTTGCTCGGTTGGCTGCGCGGTCCCGCCCAAAGCGATGCCTTGGTGGAAATCGGAACCATCTTCGAGCAATTACGCGATCGCGCGGCTTTCTCGGCGCATGAACAACTATTTTGGATCGCGGGCGGGTTGATCGAAGCGTTGATCGACGGCTTGGAGCCGACGGCGGAGCGCAAAAAACTTTTCGCGCGTTTGGATCAACAGATAAAACGCATGCTCGACGGTGCGGAGAAATCCGAACTGCGTAAAAACGCCGAAGCGACCGCACGCGCTATCTTGTGGGAAATCGGACATGGCGCCACGTCAGGCCCGACGTCGACGCAGTTGCGACAAGCGTTCGGTTTAGACGCCTTATTGCACGATCCAGAGCCGATCAAAACGCAGTATTACGATATGCCGACGCCGGAAGTGATGATGTCGGTCTCGACCGCGTTGTCGGCAGAAGTCAGCACGTCGCAGGATTTGTTGACTACCTATTTCGACCCCTCGGGTCGCGATCCGCAAACATTGGAAAAATTGCGCGATCAATTGCAAAAGATGGCCAGCGCGCTCGACATGCTGGGCGTACCGCCGCTCAAGCATCTCGTGGACGAAATCGCGCTTGTCGTCGATGCGCTCGTGCAAAACCGTATCTCTAATCCCGACGTCGCGGCGATGCCGCTCGCGGAAGCGTTGTTGGCGCTCGAAGGCGGTACGCGCGAAGTGGCGCATACGCCGCACGAGTGGAGCCGTACTATCGAAGACGGCGTGCGCCACATGCGCGCGCTCACCGCGCCGGGCGACGTGGCGTCGGCTGCGGTCGAAGGACTCGAAGTCGGCGAAGCCGAACTGACGGATAGCGAATTCAAACAATTAATGGGCGTGGTTGCCGGCGAGGTTAACGCCAACCTCTCCAAAATCGAAGAAGCGATCGAA
>JAHFQD010000461.1 GCA_023266455.1 Candidatus Muproteobacteria bacterium | reverse complement strand
ATACGACTAATTTCCGCGAGGGCTTTTTGAAGTGGTAGACTACGGCTTTGGCCCCTTGCATACGGAATCTGGCAATATGTACAAAAAGAATCGCAGCCATCTTGTATTTTTAGGACGGCGCGCGTTTTCTGCATAGAAGTTTGTGAGAACATTTCAAGTGAACTTTTGAAATGCGACTGGCGATTGTTTTCGACCGGTTCAACGTTTTCCGGAATTTTTTTTGAAGTAAATGGGGCTTCGCCGAGAATAATGTCGACGATTTTTTCTTTGATTTCGTTAGGTACAACGAGATCAACGTCAACTAGTTTTGCGACAGAGGCGGAATCAGTTTGCGCGTAACAACCCGTGACAACGATCCGTGCCGCCGGAGAATCGCGCCGTATGCGGCGTGCCAAATAGCGCGCTTCTTTTGCGGCGTTTTCCGTCACAGAACAGGAGTTGATAATAACACAATCTGCTCCATCCGCTTTTTCAAGGATCGCAACTCCGCGATTTTTAAATCCTTCGCTCATAGCGTTGCTGTCAAAGTTATTGACTTTGCAGCCGAGTGATTTTATGTAAATGCTTTCTAACACGTTGTAATCGTTTGTTTAACCGTTGTACAATTGGAAACGAAATTTGATACGATGTGGGTTTATGCTATCTGCCGATCCTTGTAAAGACTTGCCAATTATCTTGCAGTGAAGCGGGCAATTGTATACCTTCGCTAAGGATCTAAATTTATTAGGATTATACGACTTTAACACGGACGAATTGGGGCCGGTTTAAATGATATCGAAAAATGAGCAAAACATCTTTGTCACCTTTATCGAGGATGTTCAAGTTCGCCTGACGACAGCATTTGAGCGTGTCGACGGAAAGGCAAAATTTGAATTTAAGAATTGGCAACGTACCGAAGGTGGCGGGGGTCGGATGGCCGTCATACGCGGAGAAGTAGTCGAGAAAGCCGGAGCAAACGTTTCAACGGTGTCGGGCTCAAATTACCCGGCAATCGACGGCGAAAATTCCGGTAAGCCTTTTGAGGCGATGGGTGTTTCCACGATTACTCATATGTTTAATCCCTACGCCCCCATTGGTCACATGAACGTGCGCCTTATTAAAGTCGGCGACGAGGATTTTTGGTTTGGCGGCGGCGCGGATATGACGCCGTGTTTTTCTTTTCCCGAAGATAATAAGGAGTTCCATGATGCACTACGCAGGGCGTGCGATTTACGTGGCCCGGCAGCATATGGCGAGTATTCGAAATGGTGCGATGAGTACTTTTACATAATCCATCGCAAGTCAGTTCGCGGTGTAGGCGGCATTTTTTTTGACTATCTCAAAGGATCGTTCGAGGAAATATTTCCGTTCGTTAAAGCAGTGGCGAACGCATATGTAGAAGTTTTTCCAAAAATATTGGAACGTCGCAAAAGTATAAAATTTTCGCCGGAAGAAAAAGAGCAGCAGCTTTTTTGGCGTGGTCGTTACGCGGAATTTAATCTAGCGTATGATCGTGGCACTCGGTTTGGGTTTATGACCGGCGGAAATATCGAGGCTATTTTAGTTTCTATGCCACCGGTTGTAAAATGGTAGGGAGACTTTGACATGTTTACTAACTACGGTTTTTATTTGTTGTTAACATGCTGCATACTAACTGGCTATGGTAGTCTTTCGTCGATGGTTGCCGCGAAATTGCGCCATCGACGGCTCTATCGATCCGCAAAATATTCCCTAACGATGGCGGCGTTCTTTTGCGTCTGTGCGGCTGGCATGCTTTGGTATTCCCTATTTCATCGCGATTATTCACTTTTTTATGTGTTTAAAAATTCTTCGAATGATTTGACGTCCTGGTATACACTTTCGGCATTTTGGTCGTCCCTCGAAGGCTCGCATTTTCTATGGATGACGATGCTTTTTGTGGTGAGTACGGTTGCGATTTGGACTCACGCGAAAGACAATGAACACATAATGCCTTATGTAAGCGCGACGCTACAGGCGGTTTTGTGTTGGATGGCTTACCTTGCGACAACTTATTCGGATCCTTTTGCGCCCATGCAACCGGCGCAGGCTAATGGCCAAGGTATGAATGCGCTTTTACAAAA
>JAHFQD010000460.1 GCA_023266455.1 Candidatus Muproteobacteria bacterium | reverse complement strand
ACGCAAGCAGAAGCAGAAACCGCATCAAGAACTGGTTTATGACGCCCTGGTCGATGCCAAGGCGCAAGACATCACGGTACTCGACGTCAGCGGCGTCGCCGACTTTACCGACTGCATGGTCGTCGCGACCGGCACGTCGACGCGCCACGTGCAATCGGTCGCGGATAAAGTCGTCGATAGCATGCGCGAACACGGTTTGCGCGCGACCGGCGTCGAAGGTCAAAAAATCGGCGATTGGGTGTTGATCGATTTCGGACCGATCGTGGTGCACGTCATGCGCGAACAAACACGCGATTTTTATCAGCTAGAAAAACTCTGGTCGGTCGGTAAAAAGGTCGACGCGCAGAAGTAATGCCGCGCTAGTGCGCGGCGGTCATTTTAAAAATGCCCTGCGCGTTGCCGCTGTCGAAACTCAAATCCAGCAGCATGCGGTTGGTGATCGGATCGGCATAACGCTCGCGCGTGATGAATTCGTAAAACGATCCCGGTACTTCTTTTTCGATCACCGTTCCCTCGGCCGATTTAAATTGACGCGTCACACGGTCGGCTTTAAACGCGGTTTGGCGCACACGACCGTTGGTGGATACTTCTATTTTTTCCTTGATCGATCGCCCTAGCACGCGTTGCGCGTCCGCCAGGCGTTCCACGTCGGGGACGCGATCGGTGGCGTGATTGAAGGCGTTACCCTCAGTCGCGATCCACGCCATTTCATCGGATTCTTTCAATAGCGTTTCGTAGTCGGCCAGCTTCGGTATGTCGTGTTGTCGATCGAAGCAGTGAACCAAGACCGGCAACAATTCGATCGCATCTTGCAGCGGCAGCGATCCATCGCGTCCCAACTCCATAAGTTGTGCGAACGCCGTCGGCGTTAGCGGGTCGTGCGTGTTGCTCAGTACATTGTTCACCGCTTGCTGGAACGCGGGCGAGAATTGACCGGGGTCGAGTTCGCTCACGAAATACTGCGCGATTTCTTCGGGCGCATCGGTGTGCGCATAAGCGCGACCCATCATCTTCAAACGTTCTAGCGGATAGACGCCATTCAAACGATAACCGAGTGGTTTCAAAATGCGCGCGAACGCCGCTTCGCCGTAAGGCAGCTGACCGGCGCGGCAGCGAACGGTACGCAAGGCGCCGTGATCGAAACAAATTTTTTCACCGCGCCGCGCGATGTCGAGCGCGTAGGCTTTGCCGGTCGGTACGCGCTCGAGCAGGCCGTCGAATAATGCCATGTTGAGCGCTTGCGTCAGTTCCGCGCGCGTTACCGTGTCCGGCGCAAAGCGTTCGAACAATGCCGGCATTGTGAGCAAGGCGGCCAGAGACTGAGTTTTTTGCGGGCCGAGCGTGGCCTCGAGCAGGCGCTGAATATTCGGATTCATCGGGTATCCTTTACCGGAAGCCAGTGATAAAAACGCTTTTAATTAGTTTAGACATCTTATGGTTACGGATTTGTGCACATTCATTTACTAGCCGTCGGCGAACGCCCCCCGGGCTGGGTGCATGAAGGTTTTGCCGAATATGCCCAGCGATTACCGATGCATTGCCGCCTGGTGCTGCGTGAAATTCCCGCCGGCCGGCGCGTCAAAGGCGCGGATATCGCGAAACTCGTGCGCGAGGAAGGTGAACGCCTGTTGGCCGCCGTGCCGAAGGGCGCGTTAATCATCGCGCTCGATCGCCAAGGCCAACCCCTCAGCACCGAACAACTCGCCGCTAAATTGAAAACGCAACTGGCGCAAGGCCAGGACATGGCGCTGCTGGTCGGCGGCCCAGAGGGATTACCGCCGGAATGTTTGGCGCGCGCGCATGCGCGTTGGTCGTTGTCGTTGATGACGTTCGCGCATCCGTTGATACGCGTGATGGTGGCGGAGCAGTTTTATCGCGCGTGGAGCATCTTGAACAACTTGCCGTATCACCGATAACGGAAATGATTTATCTCGCCTCCGCTTCGCCGCGCCGACAAGAATTATTGCGTCAGCTCGGCGTCGCGTTCGAAACGATCCCGTCCAATCTTGAGGAGACGCGCGCGGTTGATGAAACGCCGGAGGCTTACGTTGTTCGCATCGCCTTGGAGAAAGCGCGGCACGTC
>JAHFQD010000115.1 GCA_023266455.1 Candidatus Muproteobacteria bacterium | reverse complement strand
CCACGTGCAGCGCACGTGGTGACAACTGGCGCGCCGCATCGAACACGTGTCCGAGCAAGGCTTTACCGGCGAGTGGATGCAGCACCTTGGGTAGCGCGGAATACATGCGCTTGCCCTGGCCGGCGGCGAGGATAACGACTTCGAGGGGGGTAGGCATTTGGGGCGAGAGTTTAACACCGCACCGGGGGTTGGTGGGCGAAAATCCCCAAAAAAGCACCCGCGATCGAGGACGATAGCGGGTGCTGTGTGGAGAAAACCTTATCGATGGATACTGACGTTTTTCTGTTCCCGTAGGAAAAGGACACCGATGACCAAGGTCATGACGGCAACACCGATCGGGTACCAGAGACCGTAGTAGATGTCCCCCGAAGCGGCGACCATGGCGGTCGCCAGTAGGGGTAACATACCCCCGAACCAACCGTTACCGATGTGGTAGGGGAAGGACATCGAGGTATAGCGTATCCGGGTGGGAAATAGTTCCACGAGGAAGGCCGCGATCGGACCGTAGACCATGGTTACGTAGAGAACCATGACCACGAGGATCGCGAGGGTCATCCCGAAGTTAACCGCTTTCGGATCGGCGCTTGTCGGATAGCCGGTAGTCTTCAGCGCTTCTTTAATCGCTGCTTCATCCCAGCCTTTTACTTCGACGGTACCGATCTTCGTAACAACCTTCTCGCCCGGTATAGCCGGCAACGACTTGAAGGAAAGACCCGACTTCGTCAGATAATCCTTCACGCGATCGCAATCCGAGAATTTCGTTCCTGGTAGTACGAAGATATGCATCTCGCATTCGCTAGCGGCAACCGTTACCGGCGTGGATACCTGGTATTTCTCCAATGCCGGGTTCACATAATGCGTGAGCCCTTGGAACAGTGGGAAATAGGTAACCGCGGCGATCAAGCAGCCCGCCAAGATAATCTTCAAGCGACCGATACGATCCGACAGCCAGCCGAAGAAGACGAAGAACGGTGTGCCGATCACCAACGACGCAGCGATCAACATATACGCGTTCAGATAGTCCAACTTGAGCGTGATGATCAGGAAGAACAAGGCGTAAAACTGGCCGGTGTACCACACCACACCTTGGCCGGCGGTGGCGCCAAACAAAGCCAGTAAGACGTACATGTTATTCGGATACTTGAGGAAGCTATCTTTCAGCGGCGACTTTGAACCGCGGCCTTCGGCCTTCATCCGTTGGAACACCGGCGATTCGTTCAACTTCAAACGAATGTACACCGAGAAGATCAATAGAATGAGCGACACCAGGAACGGTATGCGCCAGCCCCATTGCGAGAAGTCTTTCGCGTCGATGAGGGTGCGGGAAGTGCCGATGACGACTAGCGATAGGAAAAATCCAAGCGTCGCCGTAGTTTGAATCCAACTCGTGGCATAGCCACGCTTATTATCCGCCACGTGCTCTGCGACGTATGTTGCCGCGCCACCGTATTCGCCACCCAGGGCCAAGCCTTGCAGCAATCGCAGTGTCACCAACAAGATCGGCGCAAACCAGCCGATAGTTTGATAAGTCGGCAACAAACCGACAGCGAATGTGGAACCACCCATGATGACGATGGTGATTAAAAAAGTATATTTTCGTCCCACCAAATCGCCAATACGACCGAACAAAATCGCGCCGAAAGGTCTTACGAGAAATCCTGCCGCATACGTCGCGAACGACGACAATAGCGCTGCCGTGTCATTACCTTTTGGGAAGAAAAGCGCTGCGAAAAATGGCGCGAGTGTGGCATACAGGTAGAAGTCGTACCACTCGAACACCGTTCCTAAAGAAGAACTGAAGATTACTTTTCTCTCCTCGCGCTTATCGACGAGTCTTTCACCGGGGTGGTGATGAGCCGCTTCTGTGGCCATAAGCAAAAAATCCTCGTGGTGGATCCTGCGTTAACTGTAGCACCATTATTCGAGAAGTTTTTTCATACGACTGACAAACAAATCTCCTGATTCTTGTCCGAGGGCTTTCAACATCGAGGTAGTGTAATCGTTTAAAAGACTGCGCAACTCCTCCAGATTAGAGGTGCGTTCTATCTTCAATGTAAAAAAGAACGATTTTATGCCGATAGCATCGACAATCGTTTCATTCATGAACTGTCTAGCTCTGCGATACCGCTCCCACGCGTCCTGACCTTTATCGGCTGGCGGAGATTGATTGGCCGCCTGAATATCTTCGATCTTGACGATGCTGATAAATCCGCCAGCCAGCAATTGGCTAACCGCGTCTTTACCTAAGCCCATGCGCTGAGCTTTTTCCGTCAACTCGTTTAAGGAAAGGTGTCCATCGACAAGAAATAACAGCATTCTCATTTTGCCCGCGAGTTTATGTTCGCGATGCTCGATTTCTTCTTGCCCTTTGGGTGATCTACTTAGGATAGTCGTCGTTTTCACACTGACCTCTCATTCGCGCTATGCGCACTGAATCGCTCTTGATATATAAACCGCAAATATTGTGCCGAGCGATTTTTTTTAGCTCCACCTAGCGGTTCAAGGAATGACAATCCATGTCGTTTCTAAGTGTAGTCAACGACTTACAACGAGCTAGTGAGAAAGCAAAACGGACCAAAATACGGAAAAATGAAAAAGCGTGGAAAAACAGCGATTTTGAGGATAAATCTCTACTATTAATAAGGTCTTCACCACCGGAAGAGGGTATCCGATGGTGAAGAACTATGCGGAAGTCTTAGCCCTTTTTAGAGCGTAATTTCTGAATAGCGGCGAGTTGCGCCGCCAACGCGGCGACCTCGGCCTCGACGGCCGCGATGCTTTGTTTGTCCTTGGCGTTGCGACGCGCTTCTTCGGCTTGTTTGAGCGCTTCTTGCGCCTTCGCTTCATCCAAATCTTTGGCGCGAATAGCCGTGTCTGCGAGCACGGTGACCCGATCCGGCTGCACTTCGAGTATGCCGCCAGCGACGAATACCAATTCTTCTTCGGCTTGTTGCGGCACTTTTATTCTTACTACACCGGGCTTGATACGGGTCAGCAACGGCGCGTGGCGCGGCAAAATGCCGAGTTCGCCGGACTCGCCCGGTAACACGACGAATTCCGCAAGCCCGTTGTAGAGCTGCTGTTCCGCGCTGACGATGTCTAAATGTACGGTCATTGCCATATCTATCTATCCGGTGACATTGCGTGCGGCGTTGCCGCATGCAATCGTCGTGACTTACTGCATGGTCTTGGCTTTCTCGAAGGCTTCGTCGATCGCACCGACCATATAGAACGCTTGTTCCGGTAGCGCATCGCATTCACCGTTGACGATCATCTTAAAGCCGCGGATCGTTTCTTTCAGCGTAACGTATTTGCCCTTCTGACCGGTGAACACTTCGGCGACGTTGAACGGTTGCGACAGGAAGCGCTGGATCTTACGCGCGCGCGACACAGCGAGTTTGTCTTCGGGAGACAATTCGTCCATGCCGAGAATCGCGATGATGTCGCGCAGTTCCTTGTAGCGTTGCAGCGTCGCCTGCACCGCGCGCGTGGTGTTGTAGTGCTCTTCGCCGATGACGTTCGGATCGACCTGACGCGATGTCGAGTCGAGCGGGTCCACCGCCGGATAAATGCCGAGTGCGGCGATATCGCGCGACAACACGACCGTGGCGTCCAAGTGACCGAACGTGGTCGCCGGCGACGGATCGGTCAAGTCGTCCGCGGGTACGTACACGGCCTGAATCGAGGTGATGGAGCCTTTCTTGGTCGAGGTGATGCGCTCTTGCAAACGACCCATTTCTTCGGCGAGCGTCGGCTGATAACCCACCGCCGACGGCATGCGGCCGAGCAGCGCGGACACTTCGGTACCAGCGAGCGTGTAACGATAGATGTTGTCGACGAAGAACAATACGTCGCGACCTTCGTCGCGGAAATATTCAGCGATCGTGAGGCCCGTGAGCGCGACGCGCAAACGGTTTCCAGGCGGTTCGTTCATCTGGCCGTATACGAGCGCGACCTTGTCGAGAACGTTCGAGTCCTTCATTTCGTGATAGAAGTCGTTACCTTCACGAGTACGTTCACCGACACCGGCGAACACGGAATAACCCGAGTGCTCGATCGCGATGTTGCGGATCAATTCCATCATGTTGACGGTTTTGCCGACACCGGCGCCGCCAAACAAACCAACCTTACCGCCCTTAGCGAAGGGGCAGACCAAGTCGATAACCTTAATACCGGTTTCGAGCAATTCTTGGCTCGGAGAGAGATCTTCGAAGGCCGGTGCTTTTTGATGGATCGCGCGCCGCGCGTCGACTTTGACGGGGCCGGCTTCGTCGATGGGGCGACCCAGGACGTCCATGATACGGCCAAGCGTACCTTTACCAACCGGCACCGAGATCGGATTGCCGGTGTTCTTGACGCGCATGCCGCGGCGCAAGCCGTCGGAGGCGCCAAGCGCGATCGTGCGCACGACTCCGTCGCCGAGCTGTTGCTGCACTTCGAGGGTCAGCTCGGAGCCTTCCATCACGAGTGCGTCATAAACCTTCGGCAATTCTTCGCGCTTGAACTGCACGTCGACTACTGCGCCGATACATTGAACGATTTCACCTTGGACCATCGCCATATCCTCAACTTAAAAATTAGACAACCCTCATCCCTGTCCCTTCTCCGAAGGAGAAGGGACCCCGCTTGTTGAGTGGGATTAGAGAGAGTTTCGATTAGTTCTCTAGACTGCCGCCGCGCCACCAACGATTTCGGAGATTTCCTTCGTGATCGCGGCTTGACGGGTTTTGTTGTAGATCAATTGCAATTCGTTAATAACGTTCTTCGCGTTATCCGACGCGGCTTTCATTGCGACCATGCGCGCGGATTGTTCCGACGCCATGTTTTCCGTGAGCGACTGATACACCAGCGCTTCGACGTAACGACGCAGCAGCTCGTCGATGACAACAATCGGATCGGGTTCGTAGAGATAATCCCAACCGTGTTCCGGCCCGCCGATGCGCTCGCCCGTAAGCGGCAACAACTGTTCCAGGCGCGGTTCCTGCTTCATGGTATTGATGAAGCGGGTATACACGAGATAAACCGCATCGAGCTCGCCGTTGTAAAATGCGTCGAGCATCACTTTCACTGGACCGATCAACTTCTCAAGATGCGGCGTGTCGCCGAGCGCGGTCGCATGCGATACGACTTTTGCGCCAAGGCGTTGCATAAAGCCCAAGCCTTTGTTGCCGATCGCGGTGACGCGGATGTCTTTGACACCCTTGGCTTCCAGTTCCTTGATCTGATTCAGCGATACGCGCAACGCGTTGGTATTCATACCGCCGCACAAACCTTTATCGGTCGTGACGACGATCAATCCCACGCGTTCAATCTTGTCGCGTTTGGTCAAGAACGGATGTTTGTACTCGGTCAGCGCATGCGACAGATTCGCCGCCAGCAAACGGATTTTGTCGCCGTACGGACGCGCCGCGCGCATGCGTTCCTGCGCCTTGCGCATCTTCGAGGCCGCGACCATTTCCATGGCCTTGGTGATCTTGCGCGTGTTTTGCACGCTCTTGATCTTGGTGCGTATCTCTTTGCCGCTTGCCATGTGCGCTATCCCGGTTCGACCTTACGCCCAGCTCTTTTTGAATTCTTGAATCGCGGCCTCGAGTTGCTTCTCGGCGTCGGCATCGAGATCCTTAACGGTCTCGATCTTGTTCAAGAGCGCTGCGTATTTTTGCTTGATGAACTGTTGCAAGCCCGATTCAAACGCGAGTACACGCTTGACGTCGACGTCGTCGAAATAACCTTTGTTGATGGCAAACAACGACAGCGCCATCTCGCTCACTTGCTGCGGCGAATATTGCGGCTGCTTCATGAGTTCCATAACGCGACGACCGCGCTCGAGCTGCTTGCGCGTCGCTTCGTCGAGATCGGAAGCGAACTGCGCGAACGCCGCGAGTTCACGGTACTGCGCGAGCGCGAGACGAATACCGCCGCCAAGCTTCTTAATAACTTTGGTCTGTGCCGCACCGCCGACACGCGATACCGAAATACCGGCGTTGATGGCAGGACGGATACCGGCGTTGAACAAGTCGGTTTCCAAAAAGATCTGGCCGTCGGTGATGGAGATCACGTTCGTTGGAACGAACGCGGTCACGTCGCCGGCTTGAGTTTCGATGACGGGCAACGCAGTTAACGAACCGGTCTTACCTTTCACTGCACCCTTGGTGAATTTTTCAACGTACTCTTCATTCACGCGCGCGGCGCGCTCGAGCAAGCGGCTGTGCAGATAGAACACGTCGCCTGGATACGCTTCGCGTCCCGGCGGACGGCGCAACAGCAGCGAGACTTGACGATAGGCCCAGGCTTGCTTGGTCAAATCGTCATAGATGATTAACGCATCTTGACCACGATCGCGGAAGTACTCGCCCATAGTGCAACCGGAGTAGGGCGCGATGTATTGCATCGCCGC
>JAHFQD010000459.1 GCA_023266455.1 Candidatus Muproteobacteria bacterium | reverse complement strand
AACTGAAAGGCGGCGTCGTCTTGCCCAACGCCACCGCCGCGCGATCCTTCGCCAAAGCGGGTTGGCGCGACACGGATCACATCCAACGGTTCGCCAAACAACTTAACTTCCAGTCGCGTCTGACGCGTTTAGTTAAACACGCACGACTGGCCGGTTTGTTGGCGATGCCATTCAATCAACTTGCGCACCGATTGTCGTATGAGTCGTTGTACAACGCCGGCAACTATCGCGCATCGTTGATTTCGGAAATCGACGAACGTTTCGACGTACTATGGAATAACGCTCCAAAAACAAATCGAATCCTCGGCGTGCGTAGCGCGCGTTATCTACGCTGGCGCTATCGAACGCATCCGTTGAATGCATATCGAATGCTTGCGATCACAGCCGACGACACGCTGCGTGGATACGCCATGTATTACGAAGCGAGCGACGTGGCTTACGTGGACGATGTGTTTTGCGTCAATTCCGACGCGGATGCGACGCACGTCGTTGGGTTGTTACTGCGGCATTTGCGCGAAAAGCGCGTATCAAGCGTTTCCGTCAGCGTTAATCACGCCGCCTTCGAGTTCCCTTGGAAACGTTTTGGATTCCTGCGACGTGCGGATTACCAAGGCGTTATGGCGTTGAATATGCCGGAATCCAATCGCTGGCATCTCACCGCAGGCGACAAAGACGTCTAGCGTTCCGCGACGACGTTACTCTTTCGGTTTTTTGATCTCACTGCCGAGGATGTAATCCTTGGCGAGAATGGTATTGATCGTTTCGTAGTCTTTGGGGTCCACTTCCGCAAAACCAGTCGATGCATAAGTCTGCAGAAGTCCTTTTATCTGCGGCTGTGTAGCGTCCAGCAAAGCCGTGCGTACTTTTTCCAAAACGGCGGGCGGCAATTTCTTACTCGCGGTGAATGCCTGACTGGGTACTAAATCGTACATGTGCAACGCGAACGCTTCGTTGTTCTTGTTCATTTTATCGAAGGCGGCGTAAGGGATAACCGCTCCCGAACAGCGCTTTCCGACGACGCCGCCAAAAGAACTTTCTGAACTGGGCGACACCATGACCGCCGGTTGGCGAGCCGGATTGGCGAAACTCGACATGAATAACAAGGTACCGAGATTGGGTTCTAGCGCTAGACAATTTTGGCGGCCGGCCAGCTGCGCGATTGTTCCAATCTTATCGCCGGAACGCACCACGACAGCGAAGGACAACCATTCCTTGAGACGCGCGATATAAATCTGATCGCGGTAAACAGCCAAGAACGATGCGAAGTGCGAATCGCTGAAGTAAACGTCGTAAGGATTTTTAGCGAGGGTCTTGCGGAACGTCAACCAGTCCCGCGGATAGATGTAACGAAATTTTTCGCCGGTTTTTGCCGACAAATAGTCAGCGATGGGTTCAAATACTTTGCGATCTTCCTGCTCCGTTCCACGCGGCGACGAGGTCAGCGTATATTCAGCCGCCGAAGCGACGCCGCATAGTAGAAAGAAAATTAATCCAATATATTTCACGGTGCTTATCCAAGCTTCCTATCACTCCCAGCCGCTATTTTTTCTTAAAATATTTTTTGTATGGCGCGGTCTCTACGCCACGTAAGAATCATAGTCGATACGCTTCGTCCTGATTCTATCGTCCACGTGCGCTTAAACGGTTAGTGCGAGAGATCGCCGACATTTCCACGATCCGATGCGGGAGCAAAACATATCACGGTAACGGTTGCTGAATTCGATTCAACAACGTTTCGGCTATCTGATGCTGCGCGTGTAATTGATTGCGCAACGCCTGCAATTCGGCCAGGCGTCCGCTGAGTGAATCCATGTCTTGTTGAATCTTGCGCAACATTTCTAATTTGCGCTCGATGGCGACTTTATGTTGTTGTACTTGGATAAACACCGGCGATACTGCGGCTTGGAACCAGCCTTTCGTGGCTTCGTTAGCGTCGTTAAATAACTGACGCGCCTGACTCACCAACATGATGAAGAATTTTTTAACAACAAAATGTTGCTCTGTCATAACCGTGACCGGACTAGTGCGAAATACTTCGGCGCGCTCTTCGAGCGCTTTGAATTCCTCGAAGTAGCGGGACAAA
>JAHFQD010000458.1 GCA_023266455.1 Candidatus Muproteobacteria bacterium | reverse complement strand
CGCCAAACGCGACCGTGAGGAACAGGCCGGTGATCAACTGCGCGCGGTTATTCTTCAACAGGCCCCAATGGGCCCAAGTGACCCAAACGCCTGAGGTCAGCAGGATCAGCGTATTGATCGCCGGGATACCCCAAGCACCCATGGGCGAAAACTGATTCGGACCGGGCGGCGTGCTGGCTTCGATCGGCAGCGGACCCTTCGGACCGGCGGTGGGCCAGATGAAATCGTAATTCGGCCACAGCAAATCGTTGTCGCCGATCCACGGGCCGGCGAATTGGCGCACGTAGAACAATGTGCCGAAGAACGCGGCGAAGAACATCAATTCGGAAAAAATAAACCAGGACATGCCCCAGCGGAACGAGCGATCGACGCGCGCGTCGTACAAACCGCCTTCGCTTTCTTTGATCACGTCGCCGAACCAACGCACCATCATATAAATAATGACCGTGCTGCCGGCGAGCATGAACCACGGGCCGGCCGCGAGGCTATTCATCAACAGCACAAAGCCGAACGCCAGCATGAACAAGCCGAGCGAGGTGATGATCGGCCACGGGCTGGGATTCGGAACGTAGTAATGACCGTTGGTTGTCGACATGATAAAGCTCCGATTTCTCTAGCGAACTGTTCTCGATTAAATCTTATTAACTTCCACCGTCGTACCGGGCATCGTCGTCTCCGACAACGCCGGGCCGCCGAAGCGGTTAGCCTGCGCCTTGTCGATGTTGAAGAACCCATACGACAGCGTAATGGTGTGCACGTTGGGCGGCACCGCTGAATCGACGTAAAACTGTACCGGCATCTCGCGCCCTTCGCCGGGCCCCAACTTCTGCTGCGTAAAACAAAAACATTCGATCTTTTTAAAAAACTCCGCCGATACTTGCGGCGTGATGCTCGGTACGGCTTGACCCGTTATCGTTTCCGACGTCGGGTTGCGCACGTAGTACGTCATGGTGACGACTTCGCCCGGATGGACCGAAAGCTTCTTGGTCAGCGGCCGAAATTCCCATGGCAACCCGGCCATGGCGTTGCCGGTAAACTCAACCGTCACGGACCGGCTCATGTCGACCTTGCCCGCCGCGGTCGCGACACGTTCCGGCTTGCTACTTACGCTAAACGCGCGGCAAATCCGGTCGTACAACGGCGCGGAAATAAATCCGAAGCTGAACATCACCACGACGACCACGGCGGTGATCCAAATCATTCGCCGACTGATCGTCTTTTTAGGTTTGCGCTTCACTTCCGTCCTATTTAAAACCGTGCCGATTTACTTAGTCGACTTTGGGCGCCACCGTGAAGCTGTGATACGGCGGCGGCGACGGCAGGGTCCACTCGAGACCATGCGCGCCTTCCCATACTTGGTTGGTCGCTTTCTTTCCACCGCGAGCACACTTGATCACGACCACGACGAAGATCAGCTGCGCGAATCCGAGGATGAACGCGCCGACCGTCGACCACTGGTTGAATTCCGTGAATTGCAACGCGTAATCCGGAATACGCCGCGGCATGCCGGCGAGACCGAGGAAGTGCTGCGGGAAGAACGTCAGATTGAAACCGATGGCGGTGAGCCAGAAGTGCCACTTGCCGAGCTTCTCGTTGTACATATGGCCGGTCCACTTCGGCATCCAGTAATACGCGCCGCCGAAGAGCGAGAAGATCGCGCCCGAGACCAGCACGTAGTGGAAGTGCGCCACTACGAAATACGTATCCTGATATTGGAAGTCGGCCGGCACGATAGCGAGCATCAAACCGGACAAACCGCCAATGGTGAACAGGAATACGAAACCGACCGCGAATAGCATCGGCGTTTCGAACGTGAGCGAACCGCGCCACATGGTCGCGATCCAGTTAAACACCTTCACGCCCGTCGGTACCGCGATCAGCATCGTGGCATACATAAAGAACAGTTCGCCAGAAACCGGCAAGCCGACGGTGAACATGTGATGCGCCCAGACGATGAACGACAGGAACGCGATCGAAGCCACCGCGTACACCATCGACGCATAACCAAACAGCGGCTTGCGCGCGAACGTCGGGATGATCATCGACGTGATGCCGAACGCCGGCAGAATCAAGATGTACACTTC
>JAHFQD010000457.1 GCA_023266455.1 Candidatus Muproteobacteria bacterium | reverse complement strand
TGCACGCACCGCATCTTTTAAACGCTGCGCGACTTCGCGCAACACGGCGTCGCCGGTATCGTGTCCCGCTTGGTCGTTGATCTGCTTGAAACCATCGAGATCCAGAAACAGTACGCCAACCATTTCGCGCCGGCGTTTGGCCGCCGCCAACGTGTGCTTGAGACGATCGTAAAGCGTCGCACGGTTGGGTAAGTTGGTCAGCGAATCGTACAACGCCAATTGGCGCATACGTTCTTCCGCTTCGCGCCGCGCTTTAATGTCAATGCCAACAACGATCGCGTGCGGCGTATCATCGACCGACGTCAAATGACCGACGAAATAATGTGGGATCACGCGCGTATCGGCAAACACCATCTCCGCTTCGCAAGTTGCTTCGCCACGTGCGAATACCGTTTGCAACATAACGTCGACCCGCTCGCGATCGGCGGGCGCGATGAAATCCAAAATAGAACGCAGCGATTTGTCATTCTCCGATATTCCGAGCACCTGTTTGGAATTCGGATTGAGCATGACGATGTTGCCGGTATGCGTCGATAAGAAAAATATTTCCGGAATCGAGTTGATCAACGCTTGCGAGAAGTCGCGCTGCCGGATCATTGCGCGCTCGGCTTCTTCGCGCACGACGATTTCAGCTTCGAGCGCACTATTCTTATCGCTCAACTCGGCCGTGCGTTCTTCCACGCGTTTTTCCAAAGTCGCCGTGAGTTGTTTCAGCTCTTGTTCATTGGCCACGACCTTGCTGGTCAAGTCATTGAACGCGTCGCCGAGATACATCAATTCTTGATGACGCACCGGCCCCACCGTGATGCGTGGCGCTTCCGTGGCGTTCGTTAAATCGAGCGATCCAATTTGTTCGGTGAAACGTCGCAGCGGCTTCGCCAACAGATGGTTAGCGAAGAACACGATAATTAACCACAGACCGATCGTTTTAATCGCCGCGGCGATCACGATGAGGATGACGCCGATTTTGAGACGCTCAATGATGACATGATGGTTCGAGTACAGCGTCATGAAACCGATCGATTTGGGCACGCCGCCGGTGCCGAGCCGCGATAGATCGATACGTTTGGAAATGTCTTGCGCGTCGAATCGTTGGCCGGGATGCGCCATGGTGACGCGTAACTTTTCGGAATCGCCGCCGATGTCGACCGCGGTTACTACGCGTCCGTTAACGACGCCCTGCGCGATGGATTCAAGCAACGAACGCTGATAATTCCACAACGCGTCGGAGACGCCCGGTTCGAAAGCGCGCGCGGTCGAATTAAGTTCTTCGAGCACCTGCAAATACGTGTTTCGATATTCGACGCCGATCTGGACGCACGTCAAGACGACGGCGACTAGCACGTAGATCGAAAAAACTTTCCTGACCAGTGTCGAGGCGAGCGGCGCTCCGCCGTTAGCATTCATCTCCAGTTCCCTGCACAGATAAAATAAAAAAATGCATGACGAGATCGGCGATAATGATTTACACACAGAAGAACCGATGCGTCGTCGCCGGACAGGTCCCCCAAAATCGACGCGTCGTTAATGCCTTAATTCAACGCAAGAAGCATGCCCAGATAGAGCGGAAACCGCGCCTACATGGCCTATTTTGACTCTGAGACATCCCGATGCCGTTCGGTCCGTTCGAATTTGCGCTAGGTCTGTGGATTATTCCGATCCTGAAATAAGCGATTTTTCCTGGCCCAGGTTTTGCAAAAAACGAGCACTACGTCACGGATCCATGCCATGAAAAATGCAGCCCTCGCTTTGTCGATGCTTGTTTTGTGCGTTGCTTCGACTTACGCGGACGATGGCAATAAGAACGGCATTCAGTGGTACATCAGCAATTTCCCACCGGTAACCATCGTCGCCGGTCCAGATAAGGGTCAGGGCTGGGCGGATAAGCGCATTGCCATCCCGTCGAAACATCTCAAAGATTTTCGCCACGACACCATCGATGCCTCCGGACTGCGCATGTTCGAAGATTTGAAAGTCAAACCTAACGTTTGCAGCGCGAATCTGCTGAAAACCCCGGAACGCGAGGCCTATATTGAATTCTCCGAACCGATGTCGTGGATCGTGCCGAACGGAATGCTGACGAC
>JAHFQD010000456.1 GCA_023266455.1 Candidatus Muproteobacteria bacterium | reverse complement strand
ACGCACATGGGTACCGCCGCAAAGTTCGCGTGAGAACCCGATGTCGAGTACGCGCACTTTGTCGCCGTACTTCTCGCCGAACAGCGCCATCGCGCCGCCCTTCACCGCTTCGTCGAAATCCATAACGCGCGCTTGCGTGTCTTGGTTCTTCAACACCTCTGCGTTCACGATCGTTTCGACGTGGCGAATTTGTTCGTCGGTTATCGGCGTATTGTGCGCGAAGTCGAAACGCGTTTTATCCGCGTCGACGAGCGAGCCTTTCTGTTGCACGTGCTCGCCGAGCACTTGGCGCAGCGCCTTGTGCATCAAATGCGTCGCCGAGTGATTGCGCACTGTGCGCGCGCGCTGTTGCTCGTCGACTTTGGCGGTGACCGTCGCACCGACTTTCAACTCGCCGGTTTGTAACTGGCCGTGATGGCCAAAAACGTCGGCTTGTATCTTTTGCGTATCGGCGACGCTGAACTTTACGCCAGCGCCTTCGAGTATGCCGGCATCGCCGACTTGGCCACCGGACTCGGCGTAGAACGGCGTATTGTCGAGCACGACGATCGCGTCTTGCCCGGCGCGCACGTTTGGCACCGATGTGCCATCAACGTACAACGCGACGACGCGCGCGTTCTCGACGACTAATTTTTCGTAACCTTGAAACGTATTCTTGGCGCCGCTGTAATCGAGCCCGGCCGCGGCTTTGAACTTACCGGCGGCGCGCGCTTGATCGCGCTGGCGATCCATCGCCGCGTCGAACGCTTTTTCATCGACTGTGACGTTTCGTTCGCGACAAACATCCGCGGTTAAATCCAGCGGAAATCCATAGGTGTCGTGAAGCTTGAACGCGATCTCGCCATCCAATATTTTGCCGCCAGATTTTTTTAGATCGGCAAGCGACGCTTCCAAAATTTCCATGCCGTTGGCGATGGTTTCGTAGAAACGTTCTTCTTCCTGACGCAACACGTCGGTGACACGTGCGGCGGCTTTGGTGAGTTCGGGATACGCCGCGCCCATCTCGACCACGAGATCGGCGACCAATTTATGGAAAAACGGCGCCCGTTGGCCGAGTTTGTAACCGTGACGAATCGCGCGTCGGACGATGCGCCGCAGCACGTAACCACGGCCTTCGTTACCTGGAATCACGCCGTCGGTAATCAAAAACGAACAGGCGCGAATATGATCGGCGATAACTTTAAGCGAGTTGTTCGTCAGATCGGACGTGTGCGCCTCGCGTCCTGCCGCTTTAATAAGGTTACGGAATAAATCAATATCGTAATTCGTGTGTACGCCCTGCATCACCGCGGCCACGCGCTCCAACCCCATGCCAGTATCGACCGAAGGCTTAGGTAACGGCGTTAGCTTGCCGTTGGCGTCGCGATTGAACTGCATGAAAACGAGATTCCAAATTTCGACGTAACGATCACCGTCTTCATCTGGGCTGCCGGGTGGGCCGCCGGCGATGTGTGCGCCGTGATCATAAAAAATTTCCGAACACGGACCGCAAGGACCGGTATCGCCCATTTGCCAGAAGTTGGATTTTTCGCTCAGGCGTGAAAAACGCTTCGCGTCGACTTTCATTTCTTTAAGCCAGATATCCGCTGCTTCGTCGTCGTCTTTGAACACCGTCACCCATAATTTTTCGGGTGGCAGCTTCATGTCCTGCGTGAGAAATTCCCATGCGAAGCGGATCGCGTCGCGCTTGAAGTAATCGCCGAAACTAAAGTTGCCGAGCATTTCAAAGAACGTATGGTGGCGCGCGGTATAACCCACGTTCTCAAGATCGTTGTGTTTGCCGCCAGCACGCACGCAACGCTGGCTCGAGGTCGCGCGCGTGTACGGGCGTTTATCGGCGCCGAGGAACACATCCTTGAATTGCACCATGCCCGCATTAGTGAAAAGCAGCGTCGGATCGTTGCCCGGCACGAGCGAACTCGAAGACACAATGGTGTGACCGTTGCGTTTGAAGTAATCGAGAAAACGGCTACGAATCTCAGCACTTTTCATAAATCGTCGGTGTTCCGAGCTTTTAATACCTGTTGTATCTGATCCATTGTAAAACCGCGATATTGCAGAAAGCGCGCTTGCTTGGCGCGCTCGGCATAGTCCT
>JAHFQD010000455.1 GCA_023266455.1 Candidatus Muproteobacteria bacterium | reverse complement strand
GGTGGTAATTCTTGTTCGGTGAGAGCGATCGATACCGAATCATAATTGGGACGTCCGTTGCCGCCGCGCAGCACGATGTGGCCGTAACTATTGCCACGGGTGCGGATGACGGCGCACTGACCTTTTTGATTGATACCCAGGAAATGATGCGGCTGCGACGACGAGTGCAGCGCGTTGATGGCAACAGTGAGGCCGCCATCGGTGCCGTTCTTGAATCCAAGCGGCGTGGACAGACCGCTCGCCATTTCGCGATGCGTTTGCGATTCCGTCGTGCGCGCGCCGATCGCGGTCCAGGTGATGAGGTCGCCGAGGTATTGCGGCGTGATCGGATCGAGCGCTTCGGTCGCGGCCGTTAGGCCGAGCTCCGAGACGTGCAGTAGCAACTCGCGCGCCATGTACAAACCTTTCTCGATATGGAAAGAATCGTCCATGTACGGATCGTTGATGAGTCCTTTCCAGCCCACGGTCGTGCGCGGTTTTTCGAAATAGACGCGCATGATGATGAAGAGTGTCTCGCTGACTTCGTCCGCGAGACGTTTAAGTTTCGCTGCATACTCGTGAGCGGCTTTGAGATCGTGAATAGAGCAGGGACCCACCACGACGAACAGTCTCGGGTCTTCGCGGTCCAAAATGTGGCGAACAGTTTCGCGGCCTTGGAGGACGACCTGTTTCGCTTTCTCGCTGAGCGGCAGCGCCGAGATAACCTCGTGCGGCGTCGGCAGCAGGTCTTGGGCGGTAACGTTAACGTTTGTTAATGAATCGTGCGGCATAAAATTATCGTAATGAACGTAGGTCGTTATTGTAACTCAGCCGTCGCGGGAAACCGTCGCGAGCGCGGCAAGAATCGATTATTTTAGCGATTTTTCAGCTTTTGGATTACCAGGATCACCTGGGTCCGCAGTTCGGCTTCGCGCGCTAATACCGCTACGCCGATCACCAGCATTCCCAACGGGACTTTAACTCCTAGATTAAAAATTGGGTTGCCAAGATCGATGACGCGTAACAACAAATACATCAGTGCGGAAACGATCGAATAGTAGAGAACAGTTTTCAGCGAGATGCTCACGCGTAGATGCTTGCGCCCCAAGATGCCCATCAGCACCGACGACAGCGCGCACGCGGTGAGTGTTGCGATGGCCGCGCCGGTCGCGCCGTATTTGGGCAGCAGCGCGACGTTGACGGCGATGTTCGCCGCGACCGCGGCCAGCATCACCGCCAAGATATGCCCAGATTTCTTTTGTAGGTACAACCCGGCATAAAGAATCGAGTTCATGCCGAGACAAACGAGACCAGCGAGGATGATCGGCGAGAACGCGGCGGCCTCGGCGTATTTATTCGACGCCAGGATAACCAGCGCGTCGCTCGCGACGGCGACGTAACCGGCGCACAGTGGAATCACGACCATCAAATAATAATTGAGCGAGCGCGTGAGAAATTTTTCGGTCGCTTCTTTACCTTCGCGCGTGTAGAGCTCGGTATAAATTGGGATCACGGCATAGGAGAGCGAGAACATCACCAGATCGTTGACGTACAGCGGTACGTTGTAGCCGACGTTGTACAGACCGAGCATATCTTCGCCATGAAAAGCGACGATTAAGAAACGATCGGAGTAAGACAGGAGTAAATACGAGAGTTCGGTCAACAGCAGCGGCAATCCGAACTTGAAGAGATTCAACGCCAACGGCCCCGAGACTTGTGACGGGGAATAACGATGCGTGGACAGTAACCAGCGATATAACACTATCGTGGCGCTGACTTCGGCGAGCGCGAGGCCGAGAAAGTAGCCATAGAGTTCGCCGATTAACCAAAACAACAGCGACAAGGCCAACGCGATGCCGAGCGCGCGCGTGCCGACGTTGACGGCGTTGTATAAAAATAATTTTCCGAGCGCGCGCAAATAATTGAGCACGATGATGTTGAGTGGACGTACGAACAGGTACAGACCCATGACCAGAAAACAAACGAGGTAACGGGAATCGACGCCGGTGAGCGCATTGATTTGCGGTAAGAGTAAGACGTAAGCGCTGGTGACAATCGCGGCCAGGATCACACCGCGCGTCACCACGGTCGACGTGAACAGCGTCAGCCGATCGGGCGAGG
>JAHFQD010000454.1 GCA_023266455.1 Candidatus Muproteobacteria bacterium | reverse complement strand
GCGGCATAGCTTGTGCACCGATTCAGCGGGGGTTCGCATGAATTGGGTATCACCAAAAACCGACGTCACGCGCCAAGCGCGGCAGATTGAACTCGGCCGGGTATTCCACGTCGGTGAGATAGAGTCCATCGGGCGGCGCGGTAACGCCACCGCGGCGGCGATCGCGCGCCGCCAATATTTCTCGCGCCCAATCCGTTTCGCGTTCGCCGGCGCCGATCGCCATCAACACACCAGCGATGTTGCGCACCATGTGCTGCAAGAACGCGTTGGCGTAAGCGCGAATGTGCACGTACTCACCGTGACGCTCGACAGTCAGCGCGCGCAATTCACGCACCGGATTTTTCGCTTGGCATTCGATGGCGCGAAACGATGTGAAGTCGTGCGTGCCGATCAAATGCGTAGCGGCAGTTTGCATACGCACGACGTCGAGCAAACGATATTCCCAGGTCGCGCGATCGCGCACATGTGCGGAACGGATCGGTCGATTGAGCACGACGTAGTGATAGTGCCGTCCGGTCGCCGAAAACCGCGCGTGAAAACCGTCGCTGATTTCGCCGGCCCAGAGCAAAGCCACATCTGGCGGCAGATGACTGTTGGCGCCGCGCACCCACGAATATTCGCTGCGCGTCGCCGACGTGTCGAAATGAATCACTTGCGCCGCGGCATGCACGCCGGCATCGGTGCGCCCGGCGACAACGACTTGAATCGGCTCGTTCGCGACTTGCGACAACGCCTCTTCGACGCACTGTTGCACCGTGCGCGTCTGGTCTTGGCGTTGCCAACCGCAAAATTCCGAGCCGTCGTATTCCAATATCGCCGCGATTCGCATGCGCGTTATTGTACACGCCGTTTGCGCGCGATCGGCGCCGAGGAGAAGCGACATGTCGGCGTTCATTAACTTCTCTCTCAACAGCGCGACACAACGAATTCCGTGCAAGGAAGTTACCGCCATCGGTCGCGACGAAGGTAACGACATCGTGCTCGACGATTCTCGCGTCTCGCGCCGACACGCGGTGATTTGCCGGCTGCAGGGCGATACCTATTACTTAATCGACGAAGGCAGCTCGAACGGGAGTCTTATCAACGCCCACCGCATCTCCTTGCCAACGCTGCTGAACAACGGCGATCAGATTACGATCGGCTCGGTGACGCTCGGCTTCGAACAAGCGCATGTGGAAAATCCACGGACACAACCGACGGCCGTGTCGCACACCGCTACGGTTGTCCTCGCGCCGCAAGTCGACGTGGTGCACACCGCTATCTTGGTCGCCGACATTCGCGGCTTCACGCGACTGTCGGAAGCCATGCCAGTACGCGAGTTGACGGAAGTGATGAACGAATGGTTTCGCGCGGCGACAACGTGCATCAAAGAACGCCACGGCATCATCGACAAATTCCTCGGCGATTGCGTGTACGCACGCTGGGAAGGCGACCGCGACGCAGGGCGTGCGGTGCGACGTGCGATCGATTCCGCCTGCCGTCTCAGCCGGCTTTCGCAGGAACTGAATCAAAAACACCCACAACTACCGCAGCCGTTCAGCATCGGCGCCGGGGTGAACTTCGGCATCGCCGCCATCGGCACCGATCAAGGCCGCACCGCCATCGGCGACGCGGTGAACCTGACATTCCGTTTACAAGAACAAACGAAAAAACTCGGACGCAATGTTTTGCTCGCGGAAGCGGCGTACGAATTACTACCGAAATCGCGTTGGAGCGGGCGCGAGCAAGTCATCAGCGTCGCGGGTAAAGAGCAAGCCGTGAACGTCTGCGGATTCTCGTTCGACGAAGCGGAAAAACTTATTCAAATCGGCGACGACACCGAGCGACACTAACGTTCGTTCAAGGTTTAATCTTGTCGGTATCGAGCTCGCCGGGGAAACGCAACGAGCGCAAAGCTTCGGAGTGATACTCGCGATAATAAAGCACCCACACCGTCAACGCCGTCGCCGCCATGAACATCCACGCGTTCACGAACCAGCCCACGGTCGCCAAACTGAAATAGTACGCACGCAATCCTTGATTGAAATCTTTCGACGCCAGCGTGCTGATCCACGCGGTGCGCTTGGTCCATTCTTCGTCAATGCTGCCTTTCGCCGCCGGCGC
>JAHFQD010000453.1 GCA_023266455.1 Candidatus Muproteobacteria bacterium | reverse complement strand
AAGCTGCGGTAGCGGATGTTACTCACCATCAACCCGCCAGCGATCACCGTCACCGCCAACGAGATAAAGCTGATTTCCTGATCGGGAATGCCGAAGGGACTCAACACCCAGATAAAACTCATGACCAACGCCGCCGCCGCCGGACTGGGCAGACCGCGGAAATGACGCTTGTCGATGGTGCCGACTTGGACGTTGAAACGCGCCAAGCGCAACCCGGCGCCGGCGGCATAAATGAAAGCGGCGAGCCAGCCAAGCTTACCGAGACCGGCCAGCGCCCAGGAGTACATCACCAATGCCGGCGCCAGGCCGAAAGACACCATGTCGACAATGCTGTCGTACTGCACGCCGAACTCGCTCTCGGTGTGCGTCAAGCGCGCGACGCGGCCGTCGAGCATGTCCAACACCATGGCGATGAAAATCGCGATCGGCGCCAACTCGAAATTGCCCTGCATCGCTTGGACAATAGCGAAGAATCCCGCAAACAAATTGGCGGTGGTAAACAAGCTCGGCAGAATATAAATGCCCTTGCGCAGCCGGCGTTCGGCGCCGACCGGTCGACTGGTCTCGTCGTGTTCGTGCTTATCCATAACCTTCTCCAGCCTCACGCGCTTCACCCCGTCAGCGTTTCAATGTCGCTACGATATCGGTTGCGCTCTGTACTTTATCGCCAAGGCTGACCGCGACATTAGAACCCAAGGGAAGATACAAGTCGACGCGTGAACCGAAGCGAATGAATCCGTAGCGCTCGCCGCGTCCAAGCTGCTGGCCCGGCGCGACATAACACAGTATACGTCGAGCGATCAGACCGGCAACCTGCACCACCACGATATCTTCGCCAGCATCGGTCTTGAGCCACAACGCATTGCGCTCATTCTGTTCAGACGCCTTATCCAGCGCGGCGTTCACGAACGCCCCCGGCTGATACCACGCCTCCATCACTTTGCCCTCGATCGGGCTGCGGTTGGAATGAACGTTGAATACGTTCATAAAAATGGAAATGCGTGTCGCCTGGCGTTTTAAGTAGGGATCATGGGCTTCGCCGACGGCAATGACTTTGCCATCCGCCGGCGCTACCAAAACGCCTGCTCCGGATGCCGCCGTGCGCGGCGGATCGCGAAAAAATTGGATGACGAAAACGGTCGCGACCCACAACGGCAGTGCCCACAACCAACCGCCGAAGTAATGCACTAACACCGCCGCGATGATGACGATGGCGATATGCAGCCAACCTTCGCGGGCGAGAATGGGATGATTTTCCATATGCGGAATCAGTCCTGTGTAAAAAGTTGATTACCGGGTACAAAAACGCCGGAGCCAACGGTAGCGCTCCGGCGTCGAGACGATTACTTAATTTTTTTTAATTGCGGGTCTTATCGACCAAACGATTGGCTTTGATCCAAGGCATCATCGAACGCAACCGCTCGCCGACCTGTTCGATCGGATGCTTCGCCTGCGTTTCGCGCATTTCCTTGAAACGCTTGCCGCCGTCTTCGTTCTCGGCCATCCACTCGCGCGCGAACTGGCCGCTTTGGACTTCCTGCAGAATCTTTTTCATCTCGGCCTTGGTCTGGCTGGTGACGACGCGCGGGCCACGGGTGTAGTCGCCGTACTCGGCGGTGTTCGAGATCGAGTAACGCATGTTGGCGATGCCGCCTTCGTACATAAGATCGACGATGAGCTTGAGTTCGTGCAGACACTCAAAGTACGCCATCTCCGGCGGATAGCCAGGTTCGACCAAGGTTTCGAATCCGGCCTGCACCAAGTGCGATGCACCGCCGCAAAGCACGGCTTGCTCGCCGAACAAATCGGTTTCGCATTCGTCTTTGAACGTGGTTTCGATAACGCCGGCGCGACCGCCGCCGATGGCGGAGGCGTAAGACAGTGCCGCCTCACACGCTTTGCCGGAGGCATTTTGTTGGATCGCGATCAAACACGGCACGCCGCCGCCTTGGGTGTAGGTCGAACGCACTAAGTGGCCCGGGCCTTTCGGCGCGACCATGAACACATCGAGATCGGCGCGCGGCTTGATGAAACCAAAATGAATATTGAATCCGTGCGCGAACAACAACGCCGCGCCTTTTTTCAGGTTCGGTTCGACGCTTTCG
>JAHFQD010000452.1 GCA_023266455.1 Candidatus Muproteobacteria bacterium | reverse complement strand
GTTTATCCTGTTCGCCGAGCGAACCCATGATGCCGAAGTCGACCGCGCAATAGCGCCCGTCCGGATAAACGAAAATATTTCCCGGATGCATATCCGCGTGGAAAAAGCCGTGCGTGAACGCTTGCGTAAAGAAAATTTCCACACCGTGATGCGCTAGCTGACGCATGTCGATGTTGGCCTGCTTGAGCGCGTCGATCTGAGCGATCGGAATACCGTGGATACGCTCCATGACCATCGCTTCACGGCGGGTGTAATCCCAGAATATTTTCGGCACGTACAGTAAATCGGAACCGTCAAAGTTAGCGCGCAAACGAGAAGCGTTCGCCGCCTCGCGACGCAGATCGAGTTCGTCATGCAGCGACTTGCTGAATTCGTCCACGACTTCGACTGGACGTAGACGGCGCGCGTCGGATGAGTAACGCATCGCTAAGCGTGCGAGGGTATACAGCAATTGTAAATCGCGCTCGATGATGGGTTCGATGCCGGGACGCAATACCTTTACTACGACGTCAGTGCCGTCGTGCAACCGCGCGGCGTGAACTTGCGCCACCGACGCCGACGCCAACGGCTGACGTTGAAACTCGGCGAAGTGTCGGTCGAGCGGCGCTTCGAGCGCGCGTTCGACAATACTCACTGAAACGTCGCTCGAAAATGGCGGAACGCGATCCTGCAACTTAGCCAATTCCAGCGCGATGTCTTCCGGCAATAAATCCGGGCGCGTCGACAGCATCTGTCCGAACTTCACGAAGATGGGACCGAGTTCTTCCAATGCCAAACGCAAACGCTGACCGCGCGGCACGCTGCGCCGCGGCCACCAGCGCCATGGCGCCAGACGCAGTATTAACCGATAAGGACGAAACAAATGGATCGCGCTGATGAATTCGTCGAGGTCGTGGCGCACAAACACCATGGTGATGTGCAACAACCGCCGGGCTTGCAAGAAACGCGTCATCGCGCCGGTCTCTGTAACAACTCGATACGCTTTTCAAGGCGGTCGGCGTCGGCACGCAGCTTATCCACCGATTGCATAAAATCTTCGACGCGAACGCGCGGCGCTAACACACGGCGCTCTTCTTGAAGATATTCAACGACGTCTTGCGCCACCGTCCGCGAAGTCTCAATGCCCCAACTCGTAGCGCCGCGCACCGCGCGCCCGATTTGGTGCGCCGCGACATCGCCGACGACGCGCGACAACGGTTCTTCCCAATCGAGTTCGACGTCTTTCAAAATGCGCTGGAAACGACTGCCGACTTCGATATCGCCGCTGATCTGCAATTCGCCAACGGCGATACCGGTGCGCGCCAAACGCGCGAAGACCGGCACGCTACCGCGCAATGTCACGTCGGGCGCGCGCGGCGCGTTGCGATGCAGTTTCAAACCTTCGGCGACGGGCTCGACGTGAAACGTCATCGTGCCGAGATCGACGCGGATGAGCTTACCTTCCAATTCGCCGAGCCGAACCAAGGTTTGAGGATCGAGCCGTAATAGGCGATTGATGATCGCTTCCGCGAGAGTTTCGAAAATCATGATTTAGAACTTGTAGCCTTTGTGCAGCGCTACGATACCGCCGCTCAAATTGTGATAAGTCACGCGCTCGAAGCCAGCCTGCTTCATCATATTCTTGAGCGTTTCTTGATCGGGATGTTTACGAATCGACTCGGCGAGATAGCGATAACTGGCTTCATCGCCCGCCACCACGCGCCCAAGCCAAGGCAAGATGTTGAATGAATAAGCGTCATACACTGTGCCGAGTCCCGGCATGGTAGGACGCGAGAACTCGAGCACCAACGCGCAACCGCCCGGTCGCAGCACGCGGAACATGGATTCGAGCGCGCGTTGTTGACGGGTAACGTTGCGCAAGCCAAAGCCGATAATGATGCGATCAAAATAATCATTCGGAAATGGCAGCTGTTCCGCGTCGGCACGCACGAAGCGCACATTGCCGACGATGCCTTTATCGGCCAAACGCCCGCGACCGACTTCGAGCATGGCGTCGTTGATGTCGGCAACCACCACTTCGCCGCTCGACCCGACTCGTTCCGCTAACTTGGCCGCGAGTTCGCCGGTGCCACCGGCGAGATCAAGCACCCGCGGACCGTTGCGCGCGCCG
>JAHFQD010000451.1 GCA_023266455.1 Candidatus Muproteobacteria bacterium | reverse complement strand
CGGACGCAGGCGTTCGATGTCGTCCACCGACAGCTCGTCGTTGCGTACGACCTTCACTTCTTCGCCGAGTTCGCCGAGGTACTGCACCAGGTTGTAGGTAAACGAATCGTAGTTATCGATCATCAGCAACATGGTTAAACCTCCCGCTCGCCGTCGAGACCCGACACGGCCAGCGCCACGGCGCGGAACATCGCGCGCGCTTTGTTCATGGTTTCTTTCCACTCCAGCCGCGGTACGGAATCGGCGACGACGCCGGCGCCGGCCTGGATGTAGAGCGTGCCGTTCTTGATCACCGCAGTGCGGATGGCGATAGCGGTGTCCATATTGCCGGACCAAGAGAGATACCCCACCGCGCCGGCGTAGACGCCGCGGCGCGTCGGTTCGAGTTCGGCGATGATTTCCATCGCGCGCACTTTCGGCGCGCCGCTCACGGTGCCGGCCGGAAAGGTCGCGCGCAACACATCGATCGCGTCGAGGCCATCTTTCAGTTTGCCCTCGACGTTGGACACGATATGCATCACGTGCGAGTAGCGTTCCACGATCATCTTGTCGGTGACGCGCACACTGCCGGTTTGCGCCACGCGGCCGACGTCGTTGCGGCCGAGATCGACAAGCATAATATGTTCTGCGCGTTCTTTCGGATCGGCGAGCAGTTCCTGTTCCATGGCTTTATCGTCGGCGTCGTCCTTGCCGCGGCGACGCGTACCGGCGATCGGTCGCACGGCGACGTCGTCGTCTTCCAGTCGCACCAGAATTTCCGGCGACGAGCCGACGATCTGGAAATCGCCGAGATCGACGAAATACATGTACGGCGACGGATTGAGTGTGCGCAACGCGCGATAGACGTCGAGCGGCGCGCCGGTGTACGGAATCGACAAGCGCTGCGACAACACCACTTGCATGATGTCGCCAGCGCGGATGTACTCGCGTGCGCGTTCGACCGCTTGCTCGAAGTCGTTTTGCGCGAAAGCGGAAATGAAATCGTTTTCGTTTACCTCGCGTTTACCGATGCGCGGCAAGCGTCGCGGCGGAGTCTCGCCCAGCGCCGCGACCAGTTCGTTTAAACGTTTCTCGCCCGCGTGATACGCGTCGCCTTCATCGGCATCGACATGCGTGACGACGTACAACTTCCCGGCGAGATTGTCGAAGACGACGACCTCATCCGACACCATTAATAAGATATCGGGCGCACCGATGTCGTCCGGCTTCTGCATCTCGCCGAGACGCGGTTCGATATAACGCACCGTTTCGTAGCCAAAATAACCGACGAGCCCGCCGGTGAAACGCGGTAAACCCGGCAACGGTGGTACGCGATAACGCGTTTGAAACTCGCGCACGTACGCGAGCGGATCGTCGACGGTCTGGCGTTCAGTCGGTTTGCCGTTTTGATACACGACGGCTTCCTTGCCGGTAATGCGCAACACCGTGCGCGCCGGTAGGCCGATGATGGAATAACGCCCCCATTTCTCGCCGCCCTGAACCGATTCAAACAAATAGGAATACGGCCCGTGCGCGAGCTTGAGATAAACGCTGAGGGGAGTATCGAGATCCGCCAGGACCTCGCGCATCAGGGGGATGCGATTGAAACCTTGGCTTTGGTACTGACTAAATTCGGTCTTCGTTGACGACATGAATCACCATGAGATTACGCGTGAAACGGACAAACGCTGACGGCAGCGACAAATTGCTGGGGTCGCCAACGCCACGCGTTCCAAACCGTGCGCACGTCGTTTCTCATGGATTTCATAGTAGGCGTAGATATTGCGGCACTTCGGCCAGCGAATCAACTAGCAAATCCGGCGCTAAATCGCGCAGGTCTTGGCCTTGGTTGTAGCCGTATGTCACGCAAATCGCCGGCATGCCGGCGGCCTGCGCGGCCAAAATATCGTTGGCCGAATCGCCGATCATGATCGCGTGCGCGACCTCGACGCCAAGCCGCTCGCAGGCATGCCGCAACGGCATCGGATCGGGTTTGCGCGCGGGCGTGGTATCGCCCGACACCACTAATTCGAAATAGCGACTCAGATGCAACTGTTCCAACAATGGCTGTGTGAACATCTCGGGCTTATTGGTCATGCATACGAGCGTAAAGCCCCGTTTCGAGAGAGTAT
>JAHFQD010000114.1 GCA_023266455.1 Candidatus Muproteobacteria bacterium | reverse complement strand
CGCTGGCGGAAGCGGGCGGGCGCGACGTCGCGCGCCTCAGCACCACAGACCTTGGTTTTATCCTTGCGCCGCGGCTCAACGCCGCTGGACGCTTAACGGACATGTCGCTCGGTATCGAATGTCTACTGACCGACGATGTGTCGCGCGCGCAGGAACTGGCGCGTACGCTCGATCAGTTGAACCGCGAGCGACGAGAGATCGAACGCGACATGCGCGAACAAGCGACGGCTGCGATCGCGGCGATGCAACTCGAATCGGATTTGCCGCGCGGTTTATGTTTATTCGACGAGTCCTGGCATCAGGGCGTCATCGGCATCGTCGCCGCGCGCGTACGCGAACGCATTCATCGGCCGGTGATCGCGTTCGCGCCCGCCAATGAGAACGAAATCAAGGGTTCGGCGCGTTCGGTGCCGGGGTTACATGTGCGCGATGCACTCGACGCCGTCGCCACGCGCCATCCGCATCTCCTGCGTAAGTTCGGCGGGCACGCCATGGCGGCGGGACTGACGTTGGAACGCCGACACTTTCAAGATTTTTCGCTGGCCTTCGACGAAGAAGTAAGTCGCTGGTTATCGGAAGACGACCTTCGCGGCACCATCATGAGCGACGGCGAATTGACGCCCGCCGATTTCACGCTTGATCTGGCAGAGATCCTACGCACCAGCGGGCCGTGGGGTTCGGCGTTCCCGGAACCGATTTTCGACGGCGTCTTCGACATCCTCGACCGGCGCATCGTCGGCGAGAAGCACTTGAAGCTCATGCTGCGTCCCTCGGCGGGGGGACGCGCGTTGTCCGCGATTGCCTTCGACGCCGCCGGCATGCAACTCGACGGCGCACGCGTGCAGGCCGCCTTTAAACTCGACGTCAACGAATACCAAGGGCAGCGCAGCGTGCAGTTGGTCGTGGAGCATCTAGAAACCACGGAATGAAAGCGAATCAACGCCTGCGCGTAAATTCGCTTACTCGGGTAAAATCGACCGCATGCGCACATTAGAAGACTTCGTCGGCAACACGCCGCTGGCACGCCTGCAGCGAATCCCCGGGAAGACGTCGAACGTCATTTTGGCGAAACTCGAGGGCAATAATCCGGCGGGTTCCGTGAAAGATCGACCCGCTGTGTCGATGATCAAACACGCCGAGGCTCGCGGCGATATTAAACCCGGCGACATCCTGATCGAAGCCACGAGCGGCAACACCGGCATCGCTTTGGCCATGGCGGCGGCGATGAAGGGTTATCGCATGATCTTAATCATGCCGGAACACATGAGCGCTGAGCGACGCGCGACCATGAAAGCGTTTGGCGCCGAGATTATTCTGGTGCCGCAAAGCGTCGGCATGGAAGGCGCGCGCGACCTCGCGCAAAAGATGCAAACCGAAGGCGAGGGCCGGGTGCTGGATCAGTTCGCGAACCAAGACAATCCGCGCGCGCATTACGAAAGCACCGGACCGGAAATTTGGCGCGACACCGATGGCAAGGTTACGCACTTCGTCAGCTCCATGGGCACCACCGGCACCATCATGGGTGTGTCGCGCTTCCTGAAAGAGAAAAGTCCGAATATCCAAATCGTCGGCGTACAACCGGCCGAAGGCTCCTGCATACCAGGTATTCGCGCATGGCCACCGGCGTATCTGCCGAAAATCTTCGATCGTGAACGCGTGGACCGCATCATCGAAGTCAGCCAACAAGAATCCGAACATATGACGCGTCGCCTGGCGCGCGAAGAGGGCATCTTTTGCGGCATCTCTTCCGGCGGCGCGACGTTGGCGGCGTTGCGATTATCCGCGGAAGTCCAGAACGCCGTTATCGTCACCATCATTTGCGACCGCGGCGATCGGTATCTCTCCACCGGCGTATTTCCGGAATAACCATGAACGTTCTGGCATTCGATATCGAAACAATTCCCGACGTCGACACCGGCCGCCGCTTGTACGAGCTCGGCGACCTGTCGGACAAAGACGTCGGACGCGCGATGTTCACCTTGCGGCGTGAGGAAACCGGCGACTCCGAATTTCTCAAGCACCATCTGCATCGCGTCGTTGCGATCTCCGCCGTGCTGCGTCATGGCGAGACGCTGAAAGTCTGGTCGCTCGGTGACGAGAGTTCGAATGAAACTGAAATTATTCGCCGCTTCTTCGACGGTATCGAGCGCTATACGCCGACGCTGGTAACGTGGAACGGTTCCGGTTTCGATCTACCCGTGTTGCATTATCGTTGTTTGAAGCACGGCGTTGCGGCGCCGCGTTATTGGGAAAACGGGCAGGGCGACAGTAGCTTCCGCTACAACAATTATCTAAGCCGCTTTCATGAACGGCATACCGATTTAAAAGACGTCTTGTCCGCCTACCAACCGCGCGCCACCGCACCGCTCGACGATATCGCCATGCTGCTCGGTTTCCCGGGCAAGATGGGGCGCAGCGGCGCCAACGTTTGGGAACAATTTCTCGAAGGCAAGATTCGCGAGATCCGTGACTATTGCGAGACCGACGCGCTGAATACTTATTTGGTTTATCTACGTTACGAATTGATCCGTGGTCATCTAGATCAGGTCGGCTACGACCGCGAAGCCGAGCTCGTGCGTAAAACGTTGCGCGAAAGCAATAAACCGCATTTGAATGAATTCCTCTCCTGCTGGAATTGACACGACGGTGCGCGACGAGCGTATAGAGCCACCGGAAACCGTGGCCGATGTCGATTCGCTGAGCCACGACGGTCGCGGCGTCGCGCGCGTCGACGGCAAGGCGGTCTTCATCGAAGGCGCATTGCCGCAAGAGCGCGTGCGCTTGCGCTACGTAGAGCGTCATTCACGTTACGACGTCGCGACCCTCGTCGAAATATTGTCGCCCAGCCCAGCGCGGCGCGAACCGCCGTGTCCGCACTTCGGCGTTTGCGGCGGTTGCGGTCTGCAACATCTCGCCGCCGATGCGCAGTTGCTTGCGAAGCAAAACATTCTGAGCGCACAACTCAAACGTATCGGTAAAGTCGAACCGCAACATTGGCTCGCGCCGTTGGCCGGCCCGGAATGGGGTTATCGCCGTCGCGCGCGCCTGGGCGTACGCAATGCGAATGGCGACATCCTCATCGGTTTTCGCGAACGTAAAAGCTCTTCCATCGCCGATCTGTATCGCTGTTTAGTGCTCGATCCCGTTCTATCGGATTTAATTCCGGCCTTGCATGAATTAGTCAAAACGCTTTCGCGTTCCGACCATATTCCTCAAATCGAAGTGGCCGTCGGCGACCATGCGCGCGCCTTGGTGTTTCGCCATCTAGTTTCGCTTACCGCCGACGATAAAGCCGCATTAACCGCCTTCGGCAAACGCCATGCACTACAGATTTATCTCCAGGCCGACGGACCGGAAACGGCGACCGCGTTATGGCCAACGGAGCCGGCGCTGTTGGACTACGCTCTTTCCGATGGCAGCGTGTTGCAATTCTTACCGACGGATTTCATTCAAGTGAACGGCGTCGTCAATAATTTAATGATCGAGCAAGCCGTGCGATTGCTTGATCCCAAACTCGACGACACGGTGCTCGATTTATTTTCCGGGCTCGGAAATTTCACATTGCCGTTGGCGCGACGCGCGAAACGCGTACTCGCTATCTAGGGCGAACCGAGATTAGTCGAGCGCGGGCGTCGCAACGCGGCGCGAAACAATTTGTCGAATATAGAATTTCGCGCGGCCGATTTGTATGCGACGACAATGAATACGACACCGTGGGAAAATTTCGCATTCGATAAGTTACTGCTCGATCCTCCACGCGGCGGAGCGATCGAAGCACTCAAAGCGATGCGCGACCCACTGCCGAAAAAAATCGTCTACGTTTCTTGTCACCCCGGAACGCTGGCGCGCGACAGCGAATATCTTGTCCACGTGCGCGGTTATCGGCTGAACAGCGTCGGCGTCATGGACATGTTCCCGCATACCAACCATGTTGAATCCATGGCCTTGTTCGAACGCGAATGAAAACTTCTCCGTACGCCATCGAAGTCGACGTACCGTCGCAAACCCTGACGGTAAAAAACCGCGCTGGCGAAGCCGTCATGCAAACGCGTGTGGCCACCGCGCGCAACGGCGTCGGCGAAAAGTACGGCAGCGAATGCACGCCGCGCGGACGGCATTACATCCGCGCCAAGATCGGCGCTGGACTTCCCGCGAACGCGGTGCTGATCTCACGCCGTGCGACCGAAGAACTTTACTCGCCGCAATTACGCACGCTGTATCCGAATCGCGATTGGATCCTGACGCGCATCCTGTGGCTGTGCGGTCTGGAACCCGGCCGAAATCGTCTCGGCGAGGTAGATACGATGCGCCGCTACATTTACATCCACGGTTGCCCGGACGAAGACGCCATGGGCGTACCGTCGTCGCGTGGCTGTGTAAAAATGCGCAATAGCGACCTCATCAAATTGTTCGATCTCGTTCCGGCGGGAACGCCGGTGTTGATTAAAGGATAAAAATAAATGTCGCTCGGACCCGTCATGTTGGATATCGCCGGCACCACGCTGACGGCGACGGAACGCAAACGTTTGGAACACCCGCTTACCGGCGGCGTGATTTTGTTCTCCCGCAACTACGAATCGCTGGAGCAACTGCGCGCGCTTGTCAGCAATATTCACAGTGTGCGCGACCCGGCGTTATTGGTGGCCGTGGATCACGAAGGCGGGCGCGTGCAGCGTTTCCGCGAACAATTCACGGTGTTGCCGCCGATGCGGCAGTTGGGAAAGATTTACGACAAAGATCCCAAACGCGCGCTGCGGTTGGCGGAAAACAGCGGCTGGCTGATGGCGGCCGAGTTGCGCGCGGTCGGCGTGGATTTCAGCTTTGCGCCGGTGCTGGATATTGATCGCGGCATCAGCGACGTCATCGGTAATCGCGCCTTCCATACCAAGCCCGAAATCGTCGCCGAATTGGCGCATGCGGCCATGCGCGGCATGGACCGCGCCGGCATGGCGGCGGTCGGCAAGCATTTTCCCGGCCACGGCGGCGTCGGCGCCGATTCGCACGTCGCGCTGCCGATCGATACCCGCGCGTTCTCCGAAATCGAGGTGGAAGACCTGTTACCGTTCGTGCGCATGATTGAATACGGTTTGGAGGCCATTATGCCGGCGCACGTCGTTTACTCGCGCGTGGACTCGCAACCGGCTGGGTACTCGCGCTTCTGGTTACAGGAGATTTTGCGCGGAAAACTCGGTTTTGAAGGCACTATTTTCAGTGATGACCTCTCCATGGAAGGCGCAAAAGGAGCAGGGGACGTGGTTACCCGCGCGCGCACCGCGCTGGCGGCGGGTTGCGACATGGTCTTGATATGCAACGATCCAGACGCGGCCGGGCAATTGTTGAGCGGACTGGGCACACATGACAATCTGGAGTCGGTCGAGCGGTTCGTGCGCCTACATGGACGCCCCGCACCCGATCGTACGCAACTCACCGCCAATCAGGACTATCACGAAACCGTGCAACGAATACTTGATCTTGCGTGAGCGACATAGAAAAATATCGCCTCGTAAAAAGACTCGACCATATTTAGGTAAGAGTGTCACTAGCCGTTTTCCCCAGGGGGATCCAGTAAATTGGAGAATCTGTTTAAACCGCTTAAGAAGCTTAAGCTTGAGAGCTTCAACAACCTCACCAAAACGCTGAGCTTCAATATCTACGATATCTGCTATGCGCCGAGTGAAACCGCGCGCAAGGAATACATCAGCTACATCGATGAGGTTTATAACGCACAACGATTGACGCAAATCCTCACTGAGGTTTCGCAAATCATCGGCGCCAATATCCTCAACATCGCGCACCAGGATTACGATCCGCAAGGCGCGAGCGTGACCATGCTGATTTCCGAATTGCCGATTCAAGAAGAGCCGCTCAACCCGGAAGCGCCGGGTCCGATACCGGAAGGATCCAAGACGCGTACCGCGCAAAACAATGACGGTCCGTTGAAAGATTCCGTGGTCGCGCATTTGGACAAGAGCCATATCACCGTGCACACGTATCCGGAAGAACATCCGGACAACGGCATCGCCACGTTCCGCGCCGACATCGACGTTTCCACCTGTGGCCGCATTTCGCCGCTTCGTGCGTTGAACTATTTGATTCATAGTTTCGACTCGGACATCGTGATCATCGATTATCGCGTGCGCGGATTCACGCGCGATGTGAAGGGCGTGAAGCACTATATCGATCACAAAATCAATTCGATTCAAAACTTCGTCGATAAGAATACGTTGTCGCGTTATCAGGCGATCGACGTTAACGTGTATCAGGAAAATATTTTCCACACGAAGATGGCGCTCAAAGATTATCGTCTCGACAACTATCTCTTCGGCGCCAAAGAAGTCGAGTTGAATCCGCAAGACGTCAAAGTCATCAACCAGCGTTTGCGTCATGAGATGTCGGAGATTTTTTACGGCACGAACATGGTGCGGATAGGCTGATAGCGTCCGCATCGCCAACTGGTGTCTGCGTTTAACCCCAACTGCACTGCTTGCCCACGGCTCGCGAAA
>JAHFQD010000450.1 GCA_023266455.1 Candidatus Muproteobacteria bacterium | reverse complement strand
GTCATTCTTTCGTTACAGCTTATTTATCTCGTTAAGTATCTCATCTGCGTGGCCGGCAACTTGAACGCTACGGAATTCTTTGCGCAGTTGGCCTTGCTTGTCGAAGATGAACGTGGAGCGGTCGATGCCCATGTACTCGCGGCCGTAGAGCGATTTTTTGCGAATCACGTCGAAGGCGCGGCACAGGATTTCGTCCGGATCGGAAATCAGTTCGAACGGAAAACTGAATTTGGATTTAAATTTTTCGTGCGAGTCGACGTTGTCGCGCGAGACGCCGTATACGACGGTGTCACTGTTTTGAAATTGCGGAAAGCGATCGCGGATGTCGCAACTTTCGGCGGTGCATCCCGGCGTGTCGTCCTTGGGATAGAAATACAACACCACGTTCTTGCCTTTGAGATCGGACAAACGCACGCGCCCACCGCTGGTGGTGGCGACTTCGATGTCGGGCAAAGCTTGCACGGCGGGCATTGTCGGCATCGGCGCGACGACGGGCTTCGCCGTTTTCACGGATTTCGGTTTGGCCTTGGACTTCTTTTTGGCCACAACTTTCTTGATCGATTTCTTGGCGCGGGGCTTCGGAGCGGCTTTACGCTTAGTTTTTATTTTCGCTTTGGATTTCGATTTAGCTTTCGCTTTCGCTTTCGTTTTGGAACGAGCACTCTTTTTTGCCACGGTCGCCTCCTGAAAAAATTAGGCCCGCATTGTAGCGCCAGAAGGCGACCGGCAACAGATTTTTTCAGTACACCGAATCCGCTTTTTCGGTTTTCTCTTCTTGCTTCGCGCCGGAGGTTTCCTCGTCCATGCGTTTGGCCAACTCTTGTAATACGGGCGAAACCGTTACCGGGTATTGCGCCAAGTTATAGAGCGTGCGCATGCGTGGCGGCAGGGTGGATAACTCGTGGGCGCAGCGCTCGCGCATGGCGTCGAGTTTTTCCGGCAACGCCATGCGTCGGCCGTTGCGCATGATCGGCCGTATCAGGGCTTCGCCGTCTTGGACATCGTCTTCATTCGTCAGCATGTCGCCGGCCATGAGCCCGCGCGCGTATTGCCGATAAACCTGTTTGCGTCCCGGCCAGGTTTCCTTGCCGACCGAGCGTTTGCGTCGCGGGCGGCCGTTGTATTCCTGGATTTTGTATGCACAGTCGAGAAAGGGTGCGTCCGAGGACGTATCGAGATGCGCACCCAGACCGAAGCCGTTGATCGGCGCGCGCTGCGCGTGCAGTTCGCGCAACATAATTTCGTCGAGGTTGCCGCTGACGAAGATACCGATGTCGCGCAAGCCGGCGGCGTCGAATAGCCGACGCACGATCTTCGACTGCTCCGCCAAATCGCCGCTGTCGATGCGCACGGCGAGGATGGTGATGCCGTCGGCCTTGAGCCGCGGCGCGAGTGCGACGATTTTGCGCGCGGCCGCTTGCACGTTATAGGTGTCGATCAATAGTGTGACGTTTTTACGATGCACGGTCGCGAAACGCTCGAAGGCTTCTTCTTCCGTGTCGTGCGCTTGAATAAAAGAATGCCCCATCGTGTCGAACGCCGGAATGCCGAATTGGACCGACGCCAATACGTTAGAAGTACCGGTGAATCCAGCGATATACGCCGCGCGCGCGGCGTATAAACCGGCTTCCGCACCATGCGCGCGGCGCAGCCCGAAATCGATCAGCGATTTCCCCGGCGCTGCCAGTGTGGCGCGCGCGGCTTTCGACGCGATCAAGGTTTGGAAATGCAGAATGTTAATCAAGCGCGTTTCGATCAACTGCGCTTGCGGCAGCGGCGCGGTCACGCGCAGGATCGGTTCGTTGGCGAAGAAGATCGTGCCTTCGGGCATGGCGTCGACATCGCCGGTGAAGCGTAACGTCGATAGTGCGTTCACCAGTTCATTGCTGAAACGTCCGCTGGAGCGAACCCATTCCAACTCTTCTTCTTCGAAGCGCAGTTGTTCTAAAAATGTCAGAACTTGTTCTAAACCGGCGGCGACGAGGAAGCCGCGCGAACCCGGCAAGCGTCGCACGAAAAATTCGAACACGGCGCGTTCGGCCATATCGTGTTCGAGATACGCCTGCAGCATCGTGAGCTGATACAGGTCGGTGAGCAGCGGGTTTTGCGTTAACG
>JAHFQD010000113.1:3696-6514 GCA_023266455.1 Candidatus Muproteobacteria bacterium | reverse complement strand
GGTCAAGATCGCGACCGCGATCGCCGCGGTGCGCGGATCGGCGCGCAAGCGTTTACACAACTCATCGCCGTTGCCGCCGGGCATAAAGTAATCCACGATCGCAATGTCGAAGTCTTGTTGTTCGACTTTGACAAGCGCCTCGTTCATGTTGTTCGCGGTTTCGATTTCGTAGCCGTGCTTCTGCAACAAGCGGCGGAACCCTTCGCGGACGGTGCGCGCGTCGTCGACGAATAACACGCGGATCGACGACACCGCGTTGTTCACCACCGACGATTGCGGCATGGACAACAACTGCTCCAAGCGATCGCCGCAATCGGCATAGTTTTCCCACAGCAACCACGCGCTGCGCGGTCGGCCGGCAACCCATTCCACGCGATGACGTTCGACGGCGTGCACCATCAACATGACAGCGCTGTCCAAATGCGGCGCGCGATTGAGCGCGGCCAACAATTCGTCGATCGTGGTATCGGTACCGACAGGCGTGCCGATCACCACCGCACGATAAGAACGCTGCGCGTTGTGCAACCGCTCCAGCGCATCGGCGTAGCTCGGTGAAATTTGCAACGCCAACGGCAGACGTACGAACACGCGCCGCAAAACATATTGCAGCGTCGCCGACGGTTCGACGATCAAAATTGAATCCATTCACTCTCCACGCCGCGTTTACGCGACGACATACCTAAACGCATGCGAAAGTATTGGGTTGCGACGCCGCCGCCGAAAAGATTTCGTCGGCGCGCGAACGCGAGCCCTCGCATAACGTTCGATCCTGCAAGGCAAAATTTGCACGATCCATGCCACGAAAAATCAACATGCGCACAGCCGAATTTTCATTCAGCACAATAGGAATCGGTGGAAAATTCTCTGCAACGACAAACCGTTATCCCCGCTTTAGACGAAAAACAGAGCGGTAGCGGTTTGCTATGCTTTAAACGATAAGGAAACCGACCCCATCCAGATGCACCTAACGTCCCCCCGCGAACGCTGGGACCATATCGTGAAGCAAACCGACGAGGGTCTGAACCTCGCCGAGGCGGCATTATTGATCGCCGCCGATGAATATCCGGGCCTCGACGTAGACGTCTACTTAAAACAGCTCGATAAGTTAGCACAAGATGTACAAGATACTCTGCCACAAGAAGCCGGTTTGGAAGAAACGGTCGTGGCACTGAACAATTTTCTGTTTGTGGAACAAGGGTTTGCCGGAAACGCTGACGACTATTACGACCCGCGCAACAGTTTCCTGAACGAAGTCTTGGACCGCAAACTCGGCATCCCAATCACGCTGTCTATCCTCTACCTCGAGATTGGCCAGCGTCTGGGTTTGCCACTCGAAGGTGTGTGCTTCCCCGGCCATTTCTTAGTGAAGTGCGCCACCAACGAAGGCGACGTGGTGCTGGATCCGTTTTGGGGCGGCGTACCGTTGTCGGAAGACGATCTACGCGAGCGCTTGGAAGAAACGTACGGCAACGGACAATCGATTTCGGCACCGTTAGATCCGCTACTGTCGTCGGCGAATAAAAAAGACATCCTGATTCGCATGCTACGCAATCTGAAAGCGATCTATATGCAACGCGACGATTTGCTGAAAACGCTCGCGACAATCAATCGCATTCTGCAATTGCAGCCGGACACTGCGGAAGAATTGCGCGATCGCGGTCGTGTCTATGAACGATTGGAGTGTTTCCGTCCGGCGGTAGCGGATTTGTCGCGCTACCTAGCGTTGGCGCCGACCGCCGAGGATGCGCAGGACGTGCAATACCGATTAGTCGAGCTGCGTCATCTCGCAGCGCATATAAACTAAATCACCACTAAGGGAGTTTTTGCATGCCGGCCGATTCGACCGAACCGCAGTCTGAGCCCGCAGATGCGCCGTACTACGTGTACATTATGGAATGCAGCGACGGTTCATTCTACGTCGGCATCACGAACAATCTCGATCGTCGTTTACGCGCGCACAACGAAGGCGTGGCTTCGCGTTACACGCGCAGCCGCCGTCCAGTAAAAATTCGTTACCAAGAACTTTGCGGAACACGCTCGCAGGCGCTGATCCGCGAATGTGCGCTGCGGTTATTGTCGCGCAAAGAAAAACAAGTCTTGGTGGGTAAAGCGATGGCTAACAGCGGTTGACGCCGTTACCGTTTTTCGAAAATTAAATCCCTGACGACATGTCCTAACCGCTGACCGCGGCGCTCGAACCGCGTCAGCGGTCGCGCCTCCGGTCGCGCGGCATATTGCCCAGCGCCCGCGACATTTTCTAATCCGTCTACTTGCGACAACACACTCAACATCTGTACCGCGTAGTCTTCCCAATCCGTCGCCAAATAAAACTGGCCACTGACAATCAGTCGATCGCGAACTACTTCGGCGAACGTTGATTGCAGCAGGCGGCGTTTGTGGTGGCGTTTCTTGGGCCAGGGATCGGGGAAAAATAAATAAACCGCGGCGAGCGACGCCGGCGCGAGCCGCGCGAACACGTCGTTAACGTCGACACAGATGACGCGCAAGTTGTGCAACTCACGCGCCGCGACTTCATGCAGCAAGCGCCCGATGCCGGGGCGATGCACTTCGGCGCCGAGATAATCGTTCTGCGGATTCGCGCTCGCCAGCGCGAGCAAGGTATCGCCGTTACCGAAACCGATTTCGAGCATCTTCGGCGCGTCGCGGCCGAAGAGCGCGTTCAAATCGAGCAGCGCATCGGATAACTCGATTCCGTAGCGCGGCCATAATTCGTTCAACGCCCGCTGCTGCGCCGGCGTCATGCGACTGTCGCGACGCACGAAGCTGCGGATCGGCCGTCGAAGCGAAACGTCGGACG
>JAHFQD010000113.1:0-3686 GCA_023266455.1 Candidatus Muproteobacteria bacterium | reverse complement strand
TATTGTTTACGCGGCATACGACCCGCGAGATAGGCTTCGCGACCGGCTTCGATCGCTTTCTTCATCGCCGAGGCCATGAGCACCGGATTTTTCGCCAACGCGATAGCGGTGTTCATCAACACGCCGTCGCAACCGAGTTCCATCGCTACCGCGGCGTCCGAGGCGGTACCGACGCCGGCGTCCACCAAAATCGGCACCTTGGCTTCTTCGACGATAAAGCGAATGTTGTAAGGATTGCGGATACCGAGCCCAGAACCAATCGGCGCCGCCAGCGGCATCACCGCGACGCAGCCCATTTCGCCGAGGCGTTTGGCGACAATCGGATCGTCGTTGGTATACACCATGACTTTAAAGCCATCTTTAATAAGTATCTCGGCGGCCTTAAGCGTCTGCGGAATATCCGGATAAAGCGTTTTCTCGTCGCCAAGCACTTCGAGTTTCACCAGGTTGTGTCCATCGAGCAGTTCGCGCGCGAGATGGCAGGTGCGAATCGCGTCGTCGGCGTTGAAGCAGCCGGCGGTGTTCGGCAATAGTGTGTATTTCGACGGCGGCAACACATCGAGCAGATTCGGTTCGTGCGGATTTTGGCCAATGTTCACGCGACGCACGGCTACCGTCACGATCTGCGCGCCGCTGGCGTCGATCGCGCGGCGCGTCTCGTCGAGATCTTTGTATTTACCGGTGCCGACCAGCAAACGCGATGTGTAACGCTTACCGTCGATGACCAAGGCGTCGCCCGTCGTCGCCGCGCGTACTTCGTTAACCGTAACCGCCATTAACCACCTCCAATCGCGACCACGACCTCAACGCGATCGGCGTCATTGATCGTGTGTTGATCGTGCCGGCTGCGCGGCACGATCTCTTGATTGATTTCCACCGCCACTCGCCGGCCGGCCCAACCGAACGCGTCCAACAATTGCGCGACGGTCAACGGCGCCGACACGGTTTTTTGTTCACCATTAAGTTGGATCTGCATGAACGACTCGGGGACGGACAACGATGCTTATTATTGTATTGCCAACGCGGGGGTTCAGAACAGCTCGATATCGCCTTCGACCATGATCACCGGCTCGAGTTTGTTGTCGGCGACCAGCTTTTCATAGCAGCAAACCTGGTTGCGGCCGTGATTTTTCGCATAGTAAAGCGCCTTGTCGGCGCACATGACGACCTTATCGACGCCGCTTTCCGTGACGATAGCGCTGAAGCCGATGCTGACTGTGCTGTGGTCAATTTGGGGAAAATCGTAAGCTTCCACCGAGCGGCGGAAACGTTCCAGGATATGCCCCGCCCCATCGAGACCGACGCCGACCAGCACCACCGCGAACTCCTCACCACCATAACGGAATAGCAAATCCTCACGTCGAAACGAGCGCGTCATCAGCCGCGCGAACAGCAGCAGCACTTCGTCGCCGTAAAGGTGTCCGTAATTGTCGTTGATGCGCTTGAAGTGATCGATGTCGAACAACGCGAAACAGTTCTTGCCCGGTTGGCCACGCGACGTACGCCGCTGGGGATTCGCTGCCGCGCGTACCGCGACTTGCCGAATCCGCTCGAAGAATGCCTGACGATTGTATAAACCGGTAAGTGGATCGAGTTCGCCGCGGGCCAACATAAAGCGCTGGTTACTAAAAACTTGCAGCAGCTTACCGAGCAAGTTAAACGACACAGGCGGTCCGGTTTGGCTTTCGATCACCAGCAACGCCCAAATGTTATAAGGACCCGGCACCGGCATCACCACATTGCGACCGTCCGGCGTCTCGCGGTTCACCAGCTCCTGCGTCGTGGCGCACTTGAGCCAATAGGGATCTTCGTTAAGGGCGATCGAATCGAGATTGTCTGGATCGAACAAATTGGTAACGGTGGCGTCGCCCGCACGCGCGGGATTGAAGACGCCGCCTTCATGCCCGTCTTCGGAGATCTCCAACAGCCGTATGCTCTTGGCGGCAATCAGGTCGTTCAGCAAACGCGACAACGCCGCCGTGAGTTCCGGCGGGTCGCGATATCGCGTCAATTCGACGATCGCTTCCAAATAGCGACTGGTTTCGTTCCCCGATGCAGGTTCTGTCATCTTGTTCCCTTAGCAACAAACACAAACCATCCTCTTTTTTTAAGTGGGGATTGCCTAGGTCCATGCGTTGCGGGCTTATTAATGGTTTTAGCACATCCGCTCGGGTCCCAGCCGCTCATCGTCCCGGCTTTTACCGCCAAAAAGCGCTAAACCACAACCAAATCCGTCGATTCATCGAAATTAGACCTTGGTTCGGAGCACACGCTCAGCCGCGCATCGGACTTCGCCAAACGTGGGTCCGCCCACACCGGCGGCTGATTCCGTTTCCCGCGCCGTCCTTTATACTGCCGCCCCATCTTTTCTTTACCTGTACCGAAACGATCGTATGAGGACCTAGCATGGGTGCACAGTGGAAAGCGAAAGGCCGCGAAGCGGCGGCGAACGCGAAGGGACGACTCTTCACCAAACTCGCTAAAGAAATCATGGTCGCCGCACGCGCCGGCACCGACCCCAATATGAATTCCAAACTGCGCATCGCAGTGGAACAGGCGAAAAAATTGTCCATGCCCAAGGACAACATCGAGCGCGCGATCAAAAAAGGCGCTGGTCTCGCGGGCGAGGGCGTGAATTACACGAAACAAATTTACGAAGGCTTCGCGCCGCATCGCGTGCCCGTCATCGTCGAATGTCTGACCGATAATCCGAATCGCACCGCCTCTAACATTCGTATGCTATTTCGCGAAGGTCAGTTGGGCGCGTCAGGTTCGGTGTCTTGGGATTATGATTATCTGGGCGTCATCGAAGCCACCGCCGACGCCAGCAGCGCGGACGCGGAAACCGCCGCCATCGAAGCAGGTGCGCGCGATGTCGAGCCACATGAAAACGGCACCGCGTCGTTCCTAACCGAGCCGTCCGATCTCGACGCGGTTGCCCGCGCCTTGCCGACACATGGATTCACCGTGCACTCGGCAGAATTGCGCTATCGCCCGAAAAATCCGCTAACGCTGAACGATGCGCAACGCACAGAAGTAGAAACGTTCTTGGAAGCGATCGACGCCGACGACGACGTGCAAAACGTTTATCCAGGGCTTTCAGGCTAACGTCGACAACGCTTCCCGCGACGACGTGACCCCGCTAGACTAAAAAACGTTTTCGCGGGTGTAGTTCAATGGTAGAACTGCAGCTTCCCAAGCTGCTAACGTGGGTTCGATTCCCATCACCCGCTCCAATTCTTATCGGTTCGCTTCATCGTTTTAGGAACGCCCATGAAAAAACCTCTCAAGATTACTCTCTGGACCGTCGGCGCATTGATCGGCTTGATACTGATCGCCGCCATTATTCTCGTCGCGAGTTTCGATCCGAATAAATATAAAGGAGAGATCATGTACGCGGTCAAAACCGCGACCGGCCGCGACCTCAAAATCGACGGCAAGATTTCGCTGTCGTTGTTCCCCTGGCTCGGCGTGAAAATGGAAGGGTTGACGCTCGGTAACGCCACGGGCTTCGGACCGGAACCGTTCGTAAAGATCGGCTCCGCCGGCGCGTCGGTGTCGCTGCTGCCGCTGCTCGCGGGCAACGTGCGCGTCGACACAGTGCACGTGGACGATCTAACGCTCAACCTCGCTACCGACGCCCACGGCCGTAACAATTGGAGCGATCTCGGCGGCGCGCAAAAAAC
>JAHFQD010000001.1 GCA_023266455.1 Candidatus Muproteobacteria bacterium | reverse complement strand
GGAAACGGCGTGAATAACTCGACTCGAGCCTGCCCCAGTTCGCGAAGTTTGCGAATCGCAGCGCGCGTGTCGTCAACGAATCGAAAGTGCCCGATAACCAGGTAATCGTTGTTCATATGCTAGTGTCCGTGTCCCTTGGCGCGCATCGGAGTATCCATTACTTCCTTCACTTCCGTGAGTGATACGGAAGGGAAAAATTTAATGAAGACGAGAATAAAACAAAAGAACCAGCCAAAAGATCCGCAGAGGATACCAATATCAATCCAGGAAAAATTATAATGTCCCCAAGCATAGGGTTCGAAGTCGCGCGACAACGACTGAACGATAATATTGAAACGCTCAAGCCACATGCCGATATTAATGAAAATCGAGCAGATAAAGAGCCACGTGATGCTGGTCCTGCATTTTTTCACCCACAGCGTGAGCGGGATGAAGCAATTGCAGGTGACCATGCCCCAAAAAGGAATTTGGTAGCCGCCCCAGCGATCGCCAAAAGCGCGATACCAGAATTGATAGCGTTCGAAGAGATTGTTGCTGTACCAGGCCGTGAAGAACTCCGTTAAATAAGCGTAGGTAACAATTCCGGAGGTGAACATGATGAGCTGAGCCATTTTCTCGAAGTGCCACACGGTGAGATAGTGTTCGAGTTCAAAGGCTTTTCGCATCGGGATGGTAATCGTAATAACCATCGCTAACCCGGAAAAAATCGCACCGGCGACAAAATACGGAGGGAAAATCGTCGTATGCCATCCGGCCACGTTTCCCATAGCAAAGTCCCACGATACGACCGAGTGCACGGACAGCACCAGCGGCGTGGCCATCGCCGCAAAAAAGCCGTAAGCCGCTACGTAATGCCGCCACTGCTTATTCGTTCCGCGCCAACCGAGTGAACAAACGCTGTAGAGTAATTTTCGAAATCCCGTTGCGCTGTCGCGCGCAGCGGCGATATCGGGAATGAGGCCGGTGATGAAAAACAGGACACTTACGATCAAATACGTACTTACCGCAAACACGTCCCAAAGGAGCGGCGATTTAAAATTCACCCAGAGATAGCGTTGATTGGGATACGGCAGCAGCCAATAGAAGTTCCACAGACGCCCGAGGTGAATCAGCGGAAAAAGTCCAGCGGTGGCAACAGCAAACACCGTCATCGCCTCGGCGATGCGGTAAATCGGTACGCGCCATTTCGCGCGAAAGAGATAGAGCACCGCAGAAATCAGAGTGCCCGAGTGCGCGATACCGACCCAAAATACGAAAGTGGTAATGTAGAAGCCCCAACCAATTCGGTTGCTCTTCCCCGACATCCCGATTCCCTCGATAACCTGGTGTCTCCAACTGACCGCACCGATGACCATCACGCAAAATGCGGTAAGGAACGTCAACCACCAAGAAATAGTCGGCGGCTCGAGTGTGCGAAGAATATCCCGGTTCACCCGGTCGTAATCGATTTCTTCTTTATCTTTGTGCATCCTTCACCTAAGCCGTGACCCGGACCCTCCGGAACCCATTCGCCTACGCTTCAACCGCTTCGCTTTTTACCCGCGCCAGATATGCTATCGCGGGCTGAGTATTTAGTTCTTCATCGAGCACTTTATATGCGCGGGAGTCCCGGTGTCCAAGCGAGACCTTGCTGAATTTATCGTTAAGATTGCCAAAGGTAATGGCTCGTGTCGGACAGCTCGAAGCGCAAGCTGGTTGAATTTCACCGTCCAGTACCAATCGTCCGAGATCTTTCGCTTTGTTTTGCGCCTCACGAATTCGCTGGATGCAAAACGAACATTTCTCCATGATGCCGACTTCGCGCACGGTAACGTCGGGGTTTAGCTGCCAGTTTAGCGGCTCCGGCCAATTGAATTTGTACCAATTAAAATGCCGCACTTTATAGCTGCAGTTGTTCAAGCAATAGCGTGTGCCAACGCAGCGGTTATATACCATCGAATTCAGGCCTTCGTCGGTGTGATACGTTGCGTAGACCGGACAAACCGGTTCACACGGCGCATTGTTGCAATGCTGGCACATCATCGGCAGAAAACTAACTACCGGTTGATGCGCAGGCCCGTCGAAGTAACGCTCTATTCGAATCCACGACATCTCACGTGCTTCACTGCAAATAGTT
>JAHFQD010000449.1 GCA_023266455.1 Candidatus Muproteobacteria bacterium | reverse complement strand
AGCAGCGCCAGCAACGCAGCCATCGTCAAACTGAAGAATATTTTATTCATTTCAAGTTTCATTCGACTTTACCTTTTTCCTTTGCCAGTTTCGGCAACAGGCGGAGGCTGCTTTCGCGACCTTCCCGACGGAGGCGCACCTCATAGGGCGTAATGTCTACCACTACCGCTCCTTCGAACGTGTCGCCAATTTTCACTTGGCGACCGCTAATAACGGCCGACTTGCGCTGCGGCGAAACAAGCGTCGACTGCAGCACCGGCCCGGTGGGCGCAGCGGGCCCGGCCGAACTGGGGCCGGAACCGGATTGGCTGGCGATAAAATCCGCCGGCTGCGTCGGGTCGGGCAACGACTCGGCGACCGCGACAGCCGTCAGCGGCAGCATCAAGGCGATGATCCATCGAATTCGTCGCATCAGACACCGATCCAATTGGGATACCGACTCAAGGTATAAATCACCAAGCTCACTCGGGAGACGGGATATTTATCCGTCTCGAGGGTCACCTCGCCCCAAAATACTTTCCACGGCAAGTGCTCAAGCGCTTTCATGTATTCGACGATGTCGATGTAACGGCCTTTCAATTCGACACGCATGCCGTGACGATAGATCAGCGCCTTCGCTGGCGCTGTCACAGGTGCCGCGGGTGCTTTGCTCGCCGCATCGACGTCGAGTTCTTCATTGATCGCCTTCGGCGGCAGTGATTCGAGCTTGACGAGTTCCAAGCCGCGGTTACGCATCAGCATTTGCTCGATCAAGCGCGACATCTCTTTTGGCGACACGAGACCGGCCGTCATCTGGTCCATGCTCGTATCAAGATCGTTGATCTGCTTCGTCAGCGCCGTGATCTTGGTCTGCTTCTGCGAAACAACGCTGCTCTCGCCGCCACCGAGAAGCGCGGTCAATTGTTTATTCGCGTTTTGAAATTGTTCGCGTTTCTCGGTTAAGGTACGTTCCAGATTCGTCTGCTTGGCGCGCATTGGCGCGAACACCACGTTGAAAGCGAACATATACAGCACCACCAAACCGGCCATGAAAATCAGGCCGCGCTCGCGCACCGACATCGCATCGATGCGATCCGCGAGCTGTTTCAGTTGTGCCTTTAACTTTTCCATTACGATTTGCCTGCTTGTTTGGGCGGCGCGGTCTTAAATAGGAATTCGACGTACGACGTCTCCATCACTTGATTCTCTTTCTTTTCCGGACGCGACATGACGAAGACCTGGAATTCTTTGCCGACCATGACTTTTTCGGCCGCCAATTTCTGCATATAACGCGGCACCTGGGCTGGATCGGTCGTACGCCCCTGCAGGCGCATGTCTTCGCCAGAACCGGTGATACCAAAGCCCGTCAGCCATACGCCGCTCACGTGCTGGCGCGCGAACGCGGTTAAGAAATCGGAATAACCGGTGGTGTTGCTGAACAAGCCGCGATTCAACACATCGCGAATGCGCAGGCGTTCGGCAACCTGGACTTCGAGTTTCGTGATCTGATCGTCGAGCGTTTGCGTCGGCACGCCGGTACCTAATTTCTGATTGGTTTCTTCGAGACGCTTGTTGGCGGAGATCAGTTGTTTATCGGTGTTATTTACTTCTTCCGCGGTGCCTCGCATCTGCCACCACATCATTCCGTGGATCAACGCCACACCGGCGAGAATAGCGACACCCGCCTGCACCATCGCCAGCGCGGAGAATTTTTTCTTCTGCCGGCGAAAGATCGGATGGTAGAGATTGATCTGCTGCATCATAAGGCTTTCTCCTCATGCCGCAGCGCCGCACCGAGCGCAGTCCAGGCCGGACCGGCGAGTGTATCCGCCCACTCCGGTTCGAATTGCACGACGTCGGACAGATTTAAAATCCGTCCTTTGATGTTCAAGTTGCTGTTCAAATAATCCACCAAACCGGGAACGCCGTTGGCCGACGGCGACAACACTAAGTTGTCCACGTGCGCTTGGCGGAAATGACTGTCGAAGTAATCGAGCGAGCGTTGAATCTCGAGCACGATTTGATCGAAATACGGATAACGATCGCCGGCGGCTTTTAAAGAGTCGGCGCCGATTTCTACGCGTCGACTCAAGAACAACTCGCCCTGACGCGTAATGGTGATCAATCCGCGTTGACTGCCAAG